>NZ_HF991000.1:0-4102 GCF_000432295.1 Bacteroides sp. CAG:189 | reverse complement strand
CCCCTTGAAGTGTAAGTATAATAAAAATCGGACCAATATAAGAATCTGAAATTCCCGCATGCGAGCATTGAAATCATATTAATTCAATCCATGCGTAGAGAGAAGTTCCTTACCAGTGTACCTCTTGAGCTGAAAATCATAATTGGTGCATCGGAAAATCAAACCGGAAGGGAGATATTCCAAACTTTGAACCACATCACCGGTCTTCCCGTCATAGACCAAATGAACACTACCCAAATAATCACAAATATAAGAAATATCTACATGCATTATGCATCCGTAAAGAATCAAGTTTGTAGCAATTGCTACATAAATATCAACAAAATTATCCAATAATCAGTTATCATATTTCTAAAATCAATAAAAATAAAAACCTTACTAAGCTATAAAATGCATTGGACACTTTTCAATACTTATATAAAAGTGTTTTCTATATTCACCAGGGATATCCAATCTATCACCATAATACTCCACGGCTACAAAAGTGACTAAAAACGTATTTAGCTTTATCTCTTCAGTAAGCTCCCCATTCATTTTAATAGTTATTACATGATTACCTAATGTTGTTTTAGCAGAATACTGTTTATCTAAATGAAATACACTGTTAATTTTATCATCTATGATTTTAATTCCGTCTACAAAAATCTCTAATTGAGCTGGATCTGCCAAAGATTCATTAGCTATATAAAACACTAAATTACCTTCATATTCAATTCTATAATACAATTGCTGAAAAATACCACACATAAGTATTACTGAGAAAACAATTAAAAACCTCCTCTTTATCTTTTTCATACAAATCCACATTAATCATTAATATTCAACATATGTACGGGCGATTCCCAATCCCCTATTAGTTTTCTTTCTTTATTATTACGCCTCCTGCCGAAGGACTACTATATCTAACATATTCCCAATTATCTCCTTGATTTAAAAGATCTTTTCTATAATTACTATGTATCAATTGTAATTGTTCATTATTCATTTTAGTACAACTCATCCATAAAATTCCTCCAGGGTACTTCCCCATCAATCCAGACGAATGATCTAAACCTGCCAGATGGCCAAATTCATGGGCTGCGACTCTTGGTCCTACATTACCTATATTAGTATCCAATGGTCCAGTAAAATAATCAGCATTAACAAATGCGACTTTTCCACCGAGAGAGTTAGCTACACCCTGCACAGTCCCACCCAAAGGAGAATCTATATCAGCTAAAGCAAACACATGATCGCTTTTTGCGATATCATTCATAGAATTTGCTACAGATAAATTTACGTTAGTTGAAAAAGTAATGCCATTATCATCTTGTCCGCTAAAGGAAGATTCCATTTGAGAAATAATTCTTTTAGTTGCATCAGCCATATTGATGTTAGAATTGGGTGAGACATTTATTACTTTGCCAATAACATTCATAGTTACACCGATCAAATTATATCCGCCATTTTTGTTTATAATATATTCCCCATTTTTATCCTTTTCCCATTCATAGGAAAAAGATATTTCTCTTCCATCAGGATCTACAAAATTTACTGGATTATTCGCACAATAAACATGCCTGATATCAAATGATCGAAACTATCATAATCAAAATATTAAGCATAAAGCGATCTACCTGTTTTGATACACTACATAAAAAATACGAATATAGATCAATCATTCACAAAAACATCATAATTAGATACATTAATGGAACGAATACGTCCTCTCCAAACAAAAAGAGTCAACCCAAGAGAATCAAAATAATAAACTTTGTAAATACGACCATTTTTTTTAGCCCCATGAATATATATATCACTTACGTCATCAGGCAACAAGTTCACTAAAGTTAAGAAGTCATCATACAGCATGTTAATCAATTCATGGTCTTTATACACACAAGATACATCTGTTTCTATCCCATATATTAATTTATCTGTTTTCTCATCAGTTGAAAGTGATATTCCAAAATCTGGAAACGTATATGTATCGCTATATACTTGCATTTCCTCTTTTGAAATATAGCCATAACCCAGATGCAAATAATCCTCCACATTTGTTCCTAATGCAAAGATTGATAACGATTTTAGTGGTATCAATATGTTAACGACCTGTCCTTCCATGTTCTTCACCCTTTTGATTTTTAATAGCAGTTTCTTTGATTTTTTTGATTTTTATCTTTAGCTGCTCCTTTTCTTTTCTTGTTTTAGCATTCCTTACATCTGACTCAAGTCCTTCCAATCTTTCTTTTTCCTTTTCAAGAGTGCGTCCACTATCTCCATGTTTTTCATTCTTGCTACTATCAGTTGCCTCATCAACTGTACGTTTACCCCTTGAAGTGTAAGTATAATAAAAATCGGACCAATATAAGATACTACTGTTGTACCAAATGCTTCTACTGCAGTACCCAGAGTCGTTAAAACTGGAACAGGAAGAGCTGTTGCAGATTTTTTCTTTTCCGTTTTTTCACTTTTCTGTGGATTATCTTCTATTTTGTAAGAATCTATAAAAAGATGCTCTAATACAAATTGTGGTACATGTACAGATGACGCACTCGAAAATACTTGCTTATTATAAATATCCATATTAAAATTCTGTATAGAAAGCCAGTCTGACACACTATTCTCTCTACCATCCATATCAATATATTTTACAGGATTTCCCATACGATATACATACGAACTCCAATCATAATGCAAGATTCACCATTTTCATTCTTTCAAATTTATAAAGAACACTATTTTTTTCTACTGCTTTTATATTCACCTCTGGTATAAACCCCAATCCACTTATCCATATCAGCATACCTGTATATCAAGAAAATAAAAAGGAAGAAAAAACCGGTAATACACATATCTATTTTAGTACTTCTCAATTTAAATCCTTGCTTTCCAATATAACTTAGACAAGGAATTCGCTTATTATAGTACACATTATTTTCATAAAAATCGTATTCAGCAATCCTCGGAATATAAATGGATTGTTTCGATTCATACATTTTCTGATCAACAACGTATTTATAAAATATTGTTTTTGTTTCCTTTATAGAATCAATCTTAACATACGTCTCAAGCTGTTCAGGTTTTACATATTCAAAAATATCACCAAAACCATTATATGCGATAAATTGGGAAAAAGCAATTAAAAAGCCTCCACCAAAAAATAAAAAATTAGCAACAAATATTAGTTTTACAAACAATTTCATTTTAATGTCCTCCTTTTTTTATACGATCTTCTATCAATTTTGTTGAAGCTTCGGTTGCCACTGATGTAACAGTTTCCACTTTCATCATTGATTTTGTTGTATTAGCTCCTACAGTCCCATCCCTTTGGTTATGCCACTCACTACTGTGGTTACAGTTCCTTCAAATGCTACTGCCGTTGTTGAAGTCATTTTCAAGCTCCCCTATCCTCTTTTTTTCCTTTTCAAGAGTTCGTCCACCATCTCCATGTTTTTCATTCTTGCTACTATCAGTTGCCTCATCAACCGTACGTTTAGGAGAACTATCCCTTAAAGGCCCCACATGAACATAAATAATATCTCACAACTTTATATGTTCTCCATCCTCTTCATATATATAGTCTACTTGAATACTTCTAATTTTTTTACGCCAAACCCAAACTGCTACTCCTTGATTAAAGTAATATACATTATAATTACGCCCATTTTTTTGGGGACCTTCAGAAAAAACAGAAATAGCCTTATAAGGCAACAATCCAAACAAATGTAAGAAAATATCATAACACATATTAATGAGTTCTCGTCCCATATAAACACACGAAGAATGCGTAGTTATACAATCTACAATTCCGTCTGTGCGTACATATAAATCAACATTTAATTCAACAAATTCATAAACATCATAATCATAAACTATATTTTCATTTTTAGGATAAAATAGATGTTTTAAAAATAGATAATTGGAAATGTTTGTTCCCAGTTTAAATATAGACAATGATTTCCCCATAGTTAATTCCATTGACCGCTTTTTACCTTTTTGAATTCCGTCCATGTTCTTCTCCTTTATTTTTAAGTTCACCAGTTTGTCTGATATTTCTTATTGTTTTTTCAAGTGCTTGCCTCTCTTTTTTATTTTTAGCAAGTTCCTTTTGCTGTTCCAA
>NZ_HF990999.1:0-23173 GCF_000432295.1 Bacteroides sp. CAG:189 | reverse complement strand
CCGTAACTGTTACGGCGGTTACAGGATTGTTATAGCCTCTGATATGACCAAACAAATGCCAATAAAGATTTGGTCACTTCCAATTACGTCCATTTATCCAAAATCTTTGGTGCGATTATAGCCATGACAGTCCCCGAAATTGCAATAAGGGCACAGATGGCAACTGCTTTCCAAATCAGGCTTGAATGCAATATCTCAACGTTTGCTACTATCATGCTGGCGAAAAAAGAAGATAGGGCTACCAGTATTATAATAGTGATGTAAAATGCTGTAACCGGAACTAGGATGGTATTGCCGGATTTCTTCATTCTTCGCTCGGCTTCTTTGCATTTGCTTTCAATCTGACTGAGAAAATCGCATAGAAGTCTTGCCCCAAATTCCACTGCTAACTTCTGCATTTCTGAAGAAATGATAGGCTTACACTCTCGGATAGAGCCGGACAAATTTTCAACTTCCGTTCTCAGCTTGAACACGTTGTTGTTCAGCTTTGCAAGTTCTTGTACATTGATGTCGAATAGGTGGTTTTCTTCCTCCAAAGACTCATTCTTTGGGTTGGATTTTATGGCTTCCGCTTCAGCCATTTCTGTGGAAAAGTCGAATTTCTTTTTCATTTGATTATCGTTTTAATCCTGATTTTGGTTTCTTTCCGAGCAGGCGACCGGCAGCACGAGCACATCTTCGTGCCCATTGCCAATCGTCTTCGTCCTTATCTCTCCACGGCAAATTACTTTGTGAACCTCCACCGCCACTTCCGGTGGCAACATTTGGCGTTTCAAGCAGTCCGACAAAAATAGCTACAGCCATATCGGTAAGTTCCTGACAGTTCTCGGTATCTCTGTAGTCAAACTCATCGTTGAAATATTCAAGCACTTTTTCCGGAATATAGAACCGATGTTCCTTATCGTCATGATTAAGCGTATAGGAAATAGTATCGGGATGATAAGTGTTATATCTGGTATGCTCTGCGGATGCTGACGGTTTGAGATTCTGCTCAGTTTGAGTTTCCTTAGGCTGATTGCTTAAAGTGACAACTTGTGGCCTATGATGCAGTTTGTCCCATGTTTTAGGAAGTTTTGAAATCATCAGATTCCGAGCAACTCCCAATTCGGAAGCCTTGTATTTGGTATTACCGTTTACAAGTGCGTAGCCCCTGATAACGTGTTGCGCATCCTTTCTTTCGTGTACAGAGTAACCTTTTCTTGTGAGGGTATTTTTATACTCTTCCCAAGACCATTCAGGCATTGATCTCAGCGCATCCATGCAATCGCGATTTACCTGATGGATATTGGTGTATCGGATTTGTACAGCAGTAGTCCAACCACGTTTCTTTGCTATTCGCTCGGCAGCACGTTGCGCACGAAGATGAATGTTGTGGTCGTTGTTGATGTTGCCGTCTTCATCCAAACGGCAGACGGCAGCATGAAGGTGGGGAACTTCGCCATCGGATTCCTCATGTAGCCAAACAGTGTATTTGCTGTTAGCCAGATTGGTCTGGCAGGAGCGGACTTTTCCGTCCTTACCGGTAAACACTTGCTTGTCAAACTCCGTAGCGAAATCCTGCCATAGCTTTTGCCAGTCTTCGATGTCGAAGAAACGGGTGTGTTCGGCAGAGGGGCTTAGCTCGATTCTGATGACTGAGTTCTTGATGGGTTTGAAACGTGATAAGGTCAGTTGCATGGAGTTCCATATCCCCAAAGTGTCCGGTTGCGACGGCATCAGATTGTCCAATACCCGATAGATTTTCTCCGGGTGTTTTTTCTTCAGAGATTCGCCGGTAATATAACGGATGGCGTTTATGCCGTGCGATATTGCTTTAGCCTTTGCTATCATACTTCTTCGGATTTTTCGTTGGACGGAATCTTGTTTCTCTCTTTTACGGCGTTGAGAAATTGGCAGACGCTTTCAGCAATATAGCCAAGCTCTTTGAGCCAGCCTACCATGAACGGCACCTGATTGAACAATATCATTCGTTGCTTTGTGGACATTCCACGAAGTGCAGAAGTGTATTTTACAAGGTCTGACCGACAGTTGTCCAGATTCTGCAACAGGTCTGTTTCTTCTTTTGAAAGCCTCGGTCTGGGACGGTAGTTGTATGCACAGGCAAGCAAGTAATCGCTTACCGTCATACCGCATTGCTCAGCTTGTGATTTTATATACTCCTTCTGACCGGGAGTCACTTTTGCTCCGATAAAGACGGATCTTGTCTCTTTTTTCTCCTCTGGAGATTGTGTTTGTTCTTCAATATTTTGTTCCATATAAATCATTGTTATAATAGTGAATAGGTGCGAGCTTGCGAGTACCGCACCGGCGAAGTATCTGAGCAGGCAAGGGTGCCAATGTACAACCGTAACGCAGTGAGGTTATACCTTGGCATATCTCGCAACAGTTACCTGTTGATGCTTCACGGCAAGCCGTATAGGATGTACATACAGAATTGGCAAATGGATTGGAATCAGAATTTGACCTATCCTACTATAAAAGGGTAGGGAATGAAACCGCATATTGTAATCCTTGACCACTTTGCTTTATTCCTATATATACGCCCCGACACTAAAGTAAAGTTCTACGGCTGTACTAATTGCATCAAGATTAATAATGGTAGTCAGGATTGAACTGGTATTCTTTCCCTTCCTTTATTACCATCCGTTTATTGCCGAGAAAGGTAGCTACTTTGACCGCTTTGTTGTGACCGAGTTTTACGCCCTGTAACCCGTAGCCGTTTTTCAGTCGCTCCAGATAGTTGTCGTAACCGGTAATATTGCCATCGGCAAAAATGGCATCCAACGCAGCACGATGTACGCTCTCCGGGATTTCCTTGTATGGTTCAAAAGGTTCTTTGGTCGGTCGTCCGAGTTTCTTCTCTTTGGATATATAGGATTCCACTGGTTCAGGCAAGGCACATTCGTTTATGCGGAAAGCGAAAGGCTCAAACTCCCGGTCACGGATATGAATGGCTTCGACACAGCTGATAGTTTTATCATCTTTATCCACTTCTACCTGCATGATGGTTTCCGCTTTGTTGTTGAGTTCCGTGCCAATGTGACCACGGGCATGTTCATCATTCTTGTTCTGATGCAGGATGGTGTGGATATGAATTTGGCGGTCGTCAGTCCACTGCATGAATTTGGAGATTATATTGGTGGCTTCATTCGGAGAATTGATGTCATACATAAAATCCCTGATGCCATCTATAATGACCAGTCCCAAATTCGGAATTGTGCCAATGGCCTGTTCGACTATTGCAAGTCTCATTTCGGGAGAATATTTCCGCAGACCTAACATAATCAGATTGTCAGAATCGGCATTCTTTGGTAATCCCGCCAAACATAGAATGCGTTGTAGTACCTTTTGACAATGAGGCTCTCCTTGTTCGGTGTCGATATACAATATCGTCCGTTTATTTTCCGGGAACGATGAACGGTAATGGAGCACAGTGCTATTGGCCAATGCGGAAGCGGCAATGGCTGAAACATTGAAAGTCTTCTTGCTCTTGGCTTTACCGATGGAAGCACTGAAGTTGCCAAGTGTTCCGATAATGGAGTCATCCACCATAAGCACCACAGGCGACTGTTCGTATTTGGTATTTACGCTCACGGTAGCCTCCTTTATGTAAATAGCCAGTTCCTCAGCAGATGGGATGTTATTGTTCGTCTTCTCCATAGCCTACCAGTTTTTAGAGTTTGGTTTACGGCGATGGGAAGCGAGCAACGCATCATTCTCTTCCTCGAAACTTTGCGGAACGGCGGTCTTACGGGACGACTCCAACCATTTATCCAGCTCATCACGATAGATGTAGAGGTGCTTGCCTTGTTTTATAACCGGAATATCGTCCTTTTTAACCTTGTAATAAAAGGTCGATAGCGGCATTTTGAGATAGGCGCAAGCCTCCTGCACGGTCATGGGGACGTGCGTGTTCTCCTTGACTTCGTTCTGCTTGGAAAGCTTTTCGGTCAGCAAACTTTCCATACTTGCGATTCGGTCGCATAACTCTCCCAGCACTTCGGGAAGGTCATTGAATGTGAATTGATTCTTAGACATGATTCAAATGTTTTATTTGTTAAACATGCTGCAAACCAACACAATGATACTATGCAGACCTTCGTCAGCAGAGGGTAATTTTTCAGTCAGCGACGGAATCATTTCAGTCGGTCAGAACCAGCTGTCTCATCGTCTGCTTTTTTGAGGCAATTGAAATAATACTCTCCTTTTAGGGGAATATCAAGTGGAATTTTACAAATACCTGTAGTCCGTAGATTTTTTGATAAATAAAACAGAGTAGCATTTTTCAATTCGTGTGGGAATATGGTTTTTATAAATTCTGCGCATTTTTCCACCGAGATATTCAACCTTATGCCGATATTCCATACAAAATGCCGTATATCGAGAGTGTTTAATGGGTTGTCAAATTTGGAACGTATGGGCTTGTATAAATCACATTGCCCATGGGCAAAGCACTCTATGTTTTCGTGAAGTGTAATAAGGTCATCTTTTGAAAGAAATTCAGCCATACTATATGTGGTATAGTCGTGCATGACACGCATAATGTCAGCTTGCTGCTCTGCCTTTTTCCGTTCTATTTCAG
Organism: Bacteroides sp. CAG:189; assembly: GCF_000432295.1. Classification (NCBI taxonomy): domain Bacteria; kingdom Pseudomonadati; phylum Bacteroidota; class Bacteroidia; order Bacteroidales; family Bacteroidaceae; genus Bacteroides; species Bacteroides sp. CAG:189. The sequence goes on along the minus strand of NZ_HF990999.1, from coordinate 18,591 downwards.
CTATGCGTTCGTCATAACCATCTGTGTAATCATTCTTTGCTGCCGGCATTTCTATAACTTCTACTTCCGGGGTAATGGTATCAGATGGCAGCTTGATTTCAAGTGGAATGGATTCTTTTTGCTTGCCAAAAGAAATACATACGTTATTCTTGATAAGGTAGCGATAGAAAAATCTTTGAGAGAACGCGCATGAAAGAGTTAAGAGCACGATACTCAATATAATAGGTGTGGTATATTCCATCAGGTTTATTTGATGGCGGTTATAAAGATAAGTGGCGATTACCGAGTATGAAGTAACGCTTACAGCAAGTATGAAACTTGCCTTTTTCCTGTGAATTTGAATACTATCTGTCATAATCTATTGTTGTTTGGATGAAATGATAGTACAAAGTTATAAGCACATTTCCAGATAGTTATAAATAAATGCAGTAAATCGGTCAATTTTTAAGAAAATATAGGCTTAGAGTATGATAATCAATCGGGAATCATACTCTAAGCCTATGTAATGGGGCAAAATAGGGGAGTTCAACCCTTGCGTATCAGAGTGATTTTCTTGCTGGCTTCACGCTTGTTACTGTCCACGACTTTCATGTAACGCATCGTGGTGGTGATGCTTTTGTGCGCCATTATGCTTTGTATGGTACGGATGTCTGTACCGGCAGCACCCTGGAGGGTTGCGAATGTTCTCCGATATGAATGGAATGTTATGTTCTTGGTTATTCCGGCAGAACGAATCCACTCTTTCATTGGTACTTGTGTCCAACTACGCATAAGTCCCTTGAATACCAGACCTTTCTTTTCAGAACTGTATCCTATCAGCCCTAATGCTTCCTCGCTGATGGGAATGATGTCTTCCGCTTTGTTTTTCTGTGTGATGATATGCACACATTTCCCTCCGGCAGAGTAGTCCACTATGTCTTCCCAGCATAGGGCGAGGATGTCGCTGATGCGCAAGCTGGTCATACAGGAAAACAGCGATGCGATTTTCACAATAGGCTTTTTACATGGCGTTTCAGCTAACTGGTACAATTCTTCAACAGATAAAGCTTCTTTCATAGTGTCTTCTGTTTCAATCTTTTCCAAGAAGTCATTGACATTGGTCTTTATCATCCCGTTGCGATATAGTATCTTCAAGAATCCTCTGAAAGTAGACCAATATCCTGATGCAGAGTTTCGTGTGATACGTCCGTTGCGTCTTAGTTTCTTGGCGCTCAGCAGGTATTCCCGAAACTTGTTGCATAGGTCGATGTCAATCTCTTCAAAAGTGCATTTGCCGTGTACGAAGTTCTTGAAATGGAGATAGACGAACTCCCATTTCTGGTCGTGCTTGCGGAGTTGCTTACGATAGTATTCCAAGAAATCACCCTTTAGTTTGTACCGGTCGAAGAAGTCATACCGTTCATTTACGACAGATTCAAATCTGCGGCAACGGATGGCTTCGGCTTTCTCGGTCATTACATCGTTGAAATTCTGCTCCCGTTTGCTCTTCGGGTTGGCATAGATATAAATGCCAAGCGATTCGTGACGGATTACTTTCATTGTTTCCTTGTCTCTATATCCCGGATAATAATCCAGATAGAACGACAACATTTTGTTCTTTAGAGGTCTTGTCCTCAATGTTACAGTTTTACATTCGTGCATACTCTACTATATTATATTGTTGTTAATAATTTGCTGCAAACCAACGAAATGGTTCAATGCAGACCATACCCATTGTTGAATAATTTTCCTGTCTGAAATGGAATAATTTTCAGGTGACGGATTTTTCAGCCATCACCTTGTCAAAATCCTCTTTCAGCAGGAACATGGATTTGCCGTGGTGTATCTTTCGGATGTTGTTATACCGGGCATAGTTATAGACATCATCCCTACGCAAACCATATTTTTCCATCGCTTCGGCTACGCTGTAATACTTTTCGCGTTGGTCGAAACCGCCGTTCTTGATAATGTCGATGTGGTCTTTGGAGTATTGGACTTTGCCATAGACTACACGTGAGGGGATTTTATGGCGATGTACAAATGAGCATCTGGCATCTTTACTCATACCGTATGTTGCTTCCATCTGTTCTGCGCCAATCCATTCTTTGATATTGTCAGCTGCCTTGTATTTGGCGAAGAAACGGTTTACTGCCAACTGTTTGTAGTAGTTGAACCCTCCGTGACTGATTTTAGGAATGTCGTTTTCACGGCACAGCCTACAAATGGTTTTCTTGGTCATCTGATATGTGACTGCAATCTGTTCTGACGAATAGTAGCCGTCGGGAATTGTAAAAGGCTCTTTCGGTACCTGCTGACCGGATTTGCTTTCGCGCTTCTTGGGGATGTATGTACCGTCCCGATGCTCACGATATACCTTGTCAAACTCGGTGCGCAATACCATAGTCCGGCTTCCTTGTTTGAACCTCGTTATATCGTATTTGTTGACATAATAGCTGATGTTAATTTTGGTAAGCCCGTATTCCTTGGTAATTTCCGAATAGGTATAATAGTCGGGATTCAGTTTGTCCTGCTTTTCTTTGATAGCGTCTATATGGGCACGGGAATAATACACCTCGTGGTGGCGGTTGATTCGGGGAATATTGTGCCGCAGGGCAAAGGTGACAACGGCATTACGGCTCATACCGTACTTTTCCATGACCTGCTCCGGCGTGTAATAACAGTCCGGATTGATTTCTTCGGCAAGGTCGGCAAAATACTTGTCTATGAGGGTGCGGTTGTAGAACACACGGCTACCTTCTTCAACCTTTGGGATGTTGTATAGTTTGCAACGACGATACAGGGTTTTCTTTTGGATTTGGTATTTCTCCAGAATCTCATTCGTGGTGTAATAGAGGATGGTCTGTTTCCGTCCATAGCTGCGTTTCTTGTAGTCGGGCGTATTGTCGAACATCTTTTCAATGTCGGATTTGCGTATGATGGTGCGCCCACGAAGTTGCAACGCCCGAATGATACCGGCAGCCATGTGCCGATAGATGGTGGCACGACTGATGCCTAAAAGGGTAGCGGCTTCGGCAGGGGAGAGGAACGGTTTGCCTCCCACAATGCCGACTTCCTGCATTGGTTGCTCGTTTTGCTTCGCCTCGTACTCCTGCAATTTTTGCCTGCGCTTCCTGTCTTTATACGCTTTTTCAGTACACGATTTGCTGCAAAACCGTGTTACCATCGTGTGTGCTATAAATGGTTTGCCGCACCACTGGCATTTTCTCTGTACCTCCATATATTGGTCGCCTTTAATTTCGTCGATTTCGTCTCAACGCGTCTCACAATTTCTCATAGCGTCTCACGCTGTGTCTTCTATAGCGGTTTCGCTCATTCTCATAATGTCTCACATCGTGCCCAAGATGTCGCTATGATAAGAGCGAGAAGCCCGCTTATTTGTTCGGCGGTAGAATTATGGTACAAAAAGATGCTGAAAATCGGCAGTCTGTCAGAATTGACTGGAATAGACACAAAAATAAAAGTCGCTGGATTTCAGCGACTTTATTCTAAATGGTTATGGTTGCTTATGGCTGTTTACAAGCCATCATTTGCCGATGCAGAAATTTTGAAAAATATTCTGCAATACCATGTCATTAGTAACCTCTCCCGCGATATCCGATAGATGAAAAATACATTCGCGTATATCCTGTGCCAAAAAATCTCCGGAAATATTTCTGTTCAATCCTTCCTGTACACGGTGTATGGCTTCCAAAGCAAGACTAAGTGCTTCGTGATGACGAACATTGGTGACAATAACATCATTTTGAGTGATTGTCGGTAAATGAGCGGCTTCAGTCAGCATCTGTTGTAATTCATCTGTTCCTGAATGTTGTTTTGCAGAGATAAAGATCGAATTTATATCAGTTTTTGGAAAATTCGTTAGGAGAAACAAAATGGCTTCTTTCTGCTCTTCTCTGATGAGGTCGGATTTATTAAAAGTGAGGATCAGGTGTTTGCCTTCGCAATGGGGGAGGAGCTTTTTCGATAGTCCTTCTATTTGCGAGGGGGCGTCTGTAGCATCGATCATCCAAAGGATAATTTCCGCTTGATCAATTTTTTGAAAGGTACGCTCTATACCTAAATTCTCGATTGTATCATTGGTTTCACGAATGCCCGCCGTGTCGATGAAGCGAAAGGTGATACCATTGATGTTTACGGTATCTTCGATGACATCACGGGTGGTGCCGTGAATGTCACTGACGATGGCTTTGTCTTCATTTAACAAAACATTGAGGAGTGTTGATTTTCCGGCATTCGTTTCACCGATAATAGCTACAGGAACACCGTTCTTGATAACATTACCTACATTAAATGAATACACCAGACGGGCTATTACTTTTTCTATGCTATCTGCCAGTTGCAACAATGCGGAACGGTCGGCAAATTCTACGTCCTCCTCACTGAAGTCCAATTCCAATTCTATCATAGAGGTGAAGTTGAGTAGCTTTTCCCGGAGATCTGTCAGCTCTTTACTGAACCCGCCTCGCATCTGACTCATGGCAAGGCGATGGGTTGCTGCTGATGTTGAAGCAATTAAATCCGCTACCGCTTCCGCCTGGCTGAGATCCATTTTGCCATTTAAGAAAGCTCTTTGTGTAAATTCACCGGGTTGCGCCAGACGACAACCGTTTTTGATAAGCAACTGCAATACCTGCTGGAGGATATAGCTGGAACCATGGCAGGTAATTTCAGTACTGTCTTCTCCTGTATAAGAATGGGGAGTACGAAACAGACTGACAAGCACTTCATCTATTATTTCTTCTCCGTTGTAGATATGGCCGAATGTGAGGGTATATGGCTTTCTGCCGGTTAATTTTTTCTCAGCTTTCACAGGAATAAATATCCGTTCAGTGATGTCAATGGCATGGGGGCCGGAAACACGAATACTTCCGATAGCACCACCTTGAGCGGTGGCGATGGCGCAGATGGTATCTTGATTCATTGTTTTTTATTTTATGAAAGGCAAAGATAAAACTTTCTGAAGAAAAAAGAGATAACTTTGGTGCAAGTTATTCTTTATAATTCATATCTTTGTTTATCATACAGCAAAACAATACATACCATGGTAATAGAAGAAATGAATTCACTGACAAAGGATGAGGATTTTGATGAACTGAAAAATAAATATCAAGAGATAACCTCCGTTTTGGCCGCGCATCAAATAGCATTGTGGGAGTATGATATCCCTACCGGACAATGTAGTTTTACGGATGACTATTTTCGTATATTGGGTCTGAGAGAAGCAGGCATCGTATTTGAAAATATTGATGACTTTTATCAATATGCCCATTCGGAAGATATCGTGCCTTACCGGAATGCTTTTTCACAGATGCTTGAATCGGAGGACAAGACATCTCAGATACAGGTGCGCTGTATGGGGTGTCATGGTGAGATTATCTGGCTGGAGGATCATTTCCTCTCTTATCAGAAGAATGAAGCGGGACACCCCGAAAAGATAATTGCATATACTATTAATGTTACTTCGCAATGTGAGAAAGAGTCGCATATCCGGCGACTGGAAGAACGGAATCGGAAGATTATTGAAGCTTTGCCTGAATTTATCTTTATTTTCGATAATAATTTCTTTATAACAGATGTCTTAATGGCTCCTGATACGGTTTTGCTGCATCCGGTGGACGTTTTAAAAGGTGCTGACGGACGTTCTATCTATAGCCCTGAAGTCAGTGATTTATTCATTCGGAATATTAATGAATGTTTGAAAGACGGGGAAATGAAAGAGATAGAATACCCGTTGGACGTTGAAAATGGCAGGTATTATTTTCAGGCACGTATTGCTCCTTTTGAAGGTAACAACGTGTTGGCTTTGATCCATGATATCGGAGAAAGGGTGCAACACGCTAAAGAATTGATCGAAGCAAAACGGAAAGCGGAAGAGGCGGATCGGATGAAATCTGTTTTTCTGGCAAATATGAGCCATGAAATACGTACTCCACTCAATGCTATTGTCGGTTTTTCTGAGATTGTTGCTTTTACGGAAGATCCCGAAGAAAAAGAAGAATACATAGGCATCATCCGTAAGAATAGCAATTTGTTGTTGCAGTTGATCGATGATATCCTTGATTTGTCACGTATTGAATCGGGGAAGTCGGAGATGCAGCTTCAACCGGCGGAGATCTGTACGTTGATTGATGAGGTTGGGAAAGTACATCGATTGAAGATGAAAGAGAATGTTGAGTTTAAAGTAGTACGTCCGGAAGAGGAAATAGTTACGGTGACGGACCGTAATCGGGTTACTCAAGTATTGTTCAATTTTCTTTCCAATGCTATCAAGAATACGAAACAGGGCACTATAACATTGGGGATGTGTAAAGAGGGAGATTGGGTAAAGTTGTTCGTCCGTGATACCGGTTGCGGCATATCTAAGGAGAAGCTCCCCCTGATATTTACCCGTTTTGAGAAATTGAATGCTTTTGTACAGGGTACAGGATTAGGATTACCTATCTGCCAAAGTATTGTAGAACGTCTTGGCGGACGGATCGAAGTAGAATCTGAATTGGGTAAAGGGAGCGTGTTCGCTTTATATCTGCCTTATCGACAAATCCATTCGTCAGCAGATAAGGGGACTGCGTATAAGGCAGGGCAAAAGCGGATTCTTGTGGTTGAAGATATCGAGGTCAACTTTATGCAGATAAATGCTTTTCTAAAAAAAGAATATACTATTTTGTGGGTAACGAACGGGGAAGAAGCTGTGAAAAGTTTCTTACGGGATACTCCCGATTTAATCTTGATGGACATTCGTATGCCGGTGATGAATGGCATTGAAGCTACTGCAAAAATTCGTACCATGTCTGCTGATATCCCCATTATAGCAGTGACGGCCCATGCTTTTTATACAGAACAGAAGCAGGCGCTTGCTGCCGGTTGTAATGAGGTGGTATCTAAACCTTATTCCATGGAGCAGTTAAAAGTGGCAATCGAGAAGTATATCTGATCCTCTTTTTCATGTCACAACAATTTGTAGGGTGGTGTGTTATACTATTATAGTATTATAAATTGAACATTAAAACAAATTGGATATGAAAAAGGTAGTATTAATAGGAGCGAGTGGCTTCGTGGGGTCGGCTATTCTGAATGAAGCTTTAAACCGTGAAATTCAAGTTACGGCAGTGGTTCGCCATCCGGAGAAGATCAAGATACAAAATGAAAATCTGATCATAAAGAAAGCGGATGTTTCTTCCTTGGATGAGGTAGCCGAAGTATGTAAAGGAGCCGATGCGGTGATCAGTGCATTCAATCCCGGATGGGATAATCCGGATATATACGATGAAACGATTAAGGTTTATCTGACAATAATGGACGGAGTGAAGAAATCCGGAGCCAGCCGTTTCCTGATGGTCGGCGGTGCCGGGTCTTTGTTTATAGCTCCGGGCATACGTTTGGTAGATTCCGGTGAGGTACCCGAAAAACTATTACCCGGAGTCAAGGCATTAAGTGATTTTTATTTTCATTTCTTGAAAAAAGAAAAAGAAATCGATTGGGTGTTTTTCTCACCGGCTGCCGATATGGCTCCCGGAGTACGTACCGGCAGATATCGTTTAGGAAAAGATGATATGGTGGTAGACATAGCAGGTAACAGCCATATTTCCGTACAGGATTATGCGGCTGCCATGATTGACGAGTTTGAAAAACCTGCCCATCATCAAGAACGATTTACCATAGGGTATTAGCCGGACAGTAGCGTTCCAGAAAATTAAGGTATAATTTGGCACATCCGCGAGCATCGGACAGGGCTTCGTGATGTGTAAGTTCGATACCTTGTCGTTCGCAACAGGCACTCAGATTTGCCGGTTTATAGCCTAAAGAACGGTAAATGCGTAAAGTACATTCCCAACGTTCCGCAAGCAGCAATTCATCGTAATCAAGTTGATACATACGCATCGTGCGCTGCAATACATTACGGTCGAATTGTTCATTGTGGGCAACCACTGTCATTCCTTGCAACCGTTTTTTCACTTCGGGATAAATGGCATGAAACCCCGGCAATGATTCGGTCATATCCGGGGTAATGCCATGTACGAGGATATTTGAACGCCAATATTCGTTTTCCGGCGGTTGGATGAGACTGTAATATTCGTCTGTTATGATACCGTCGGTCACGGTGACGATACCTACCGAACAAGCACTCTCCATGTAGCCTGTAGCTGTTTCGAAGTCGATGGCGACAAAAGATAAATTCATCAGATTCTATCGAGAACGGTTTTAATCAAAGTATCGATGGTATTCTTATAACCGGTGTTCGCTTCTTTAATCAAACGATTGGCTATTACCATGCACACAGTCATAGCCTTGTGTCCCATCAATCTGCCCAGTCCTGCAAGAGCGGAGCTCTCCATTTCGAAATTCGTAATTTTGAAGCCGTTGTATTCAAACTTCTCAATCTTGTCGTTTTGATTGGGATCAGCCAACGGTACACGCAGTTCACGTCCCTGTGGACCGAAGAACCCTCCCGCAGCGATAGTCACACCACGTACCATATCTTCTTTTGCAATCCGGTCAATCAACTCGGCATTGGCATCAATCACATAAGGGGCGGGGGCGCACATGTTGCCCGACCATCCCATATGGTTCAGGAAAGCTCGTTCGAAAGCAAGGTCACAAACAGCGTTACGTCCGGCATAGAAGTTCAGCAATCCGTCAAATCCGATTGATTTTTGTGAGCAGACGAAAGTACCGACCGGAGTATTGGGCTGTAATCCCCCGCAAGTGCCGATGCGCACTAATTCCAATGAGCGAAGGTGTTCTTTCTCTTCACGAGTTTGAAAATCGATATTGGCCAATGCGTCCAATTCGTTCATGACGATGTCGATATTGTCGCAACCGATACCGGTAGAGACAACCGTAATACGCTTGCCTTTATAGGTTCCTGTGACCGTTTTAAATTCGCGGCTTTCTACCTCGAATTCTTTATTCTCAAAATGAGAAGCTACGAGTGCCACACGTCCGGGATCACCCACTAAAATGACTTTGTCGGCCAGTTGTTCCGGTTTCACGTGGAGATGGAATACAGATCCGTCTTCATTGATGATCAACTCCGAGGAAGGAAAATACTTTTTCATGTTTATAAGGATTAAGTTTTAAACAAGTTCTCTATAAAAATAACACAGAGCTCCACAAAGTGTTTATTAAAAATGAAAACCTTCGAGCCTGCTTTACATTTTCCCCTAAAAAGTTTTATCAGTTTATTTTAAGCTCATTTTCGGTCTGTTTTCCTGCTTTCATTCGTCAGATAGCCCGCTATCCTCCTTTAAAAACAGAAAAACATCCTCAAAAATAACTTTTAAAATAATGCTGAGTAAAATTTAAACAGGTTCTTATGAAACTCTGCATCATTTTGTGGCGATGGATTAATCACCAAGCGGCATGTTTGTATTTCCACCGATCGGTTTTGCTATATTTTCGCGCATGGAAGTATCGGCTTGAATATTTTTTATCTTGTAATAATCCATAATACCTAAGTTGCCGCTACGGAAAGCTTCTGCGATTGCTTTAGGAATTTCCGCTTCTGCCTGAATCACATTAGCCCGTGCTTCTTCTGCTTTTGCTTTCATTTCCTGTTCGGTGGCTACCGCCATTGCACGGCGTTCCTCCGCTTTGGCTTGTGCAATGTTTTTATCGGCATTGGCTTGGTCTATCTGAAGGGCGGCACCGATGTTTTTACCTATATCGATATCGGCGATATCGATAGACAGGATTTCAAAAGCCGTTCCTGCATCGAGTCCTTTGCGCAACACCAGTTTGGAAATGGAGTCCGGATTCTCAAGAACCGATTTGTGGTTTTCGGAAGAACCGATAGAAGACACAATGCCTTCGCCTACACGGGCCAGAATCGTATCTTCGCCCGCACCACCTACTAACTGGCGGATATTGGCACGTACCGTTACACGGGCTTTGGCTATCAACTGGATGCCGTCTTTGGCAACGGCAGTTACAGGGGGTGTGTCGATCACTTTCGGATTAACAGACATCTGTACAGCTTCGAATACGTCACGTCCTGCCAAGTCAATGGCAGTTGCCATCTGGAACGGAAGTTCTATATTGGCTTTTGAGGCAGATACGAGCGCATGTACTACCCGTTCTACATGTCCTCCGGCCAAGTAATGTGCTTCGAGTTCGTCACGGGTGATTTTGTTTAATCCGGCTTTGTGGGCTTCGATCATGCCCGGCACAATGATATACGGCGGAACATTACGGATACGCATGAGGAAAAGTTGTACCAATGAGATGTTTACTCCTGATACTTTGGCCGATAGCCAAAGGAAAAAAGGCACATAATGAAAAAAGAGAACCAGGAGAATAATACCTCCCGCTATCAGTAAGATAGTCAGATACATGGGTTCGATATTCATGATGAGTTTTGAATTAAGTGAATATTATGGTTTTTGTTTTTCTACAAAGATAGTGCCGTCAGCGATACGGTTAACGATAATCGGAGTCTTCTCGTCCAGCAATCCTTCTGTCGATTTTACTTCTATGATGTTACCTTCAATTTCGGCATAACCGATTTGTGCCAGGCGGGTGGTGGTTATACCCATATCGCCTACTTTGATTTTATTTGCGGCACTGTTGTCTATTTTGGAAGTTATATCTTTCTTTAGAGCCAGCTTGTCCAGTGTTTTTGAACGCATGAAACCGACCAGTGAGCCGACGCAGGCCACACCCGATACGACCAATGTGATAAATCCTGCCCCCGTACCGAGATTGGCAAATGCATAATAGTTGGCAAAAATAATACATCCCAGTGCTGCGATCCCTGCAAAGCTGATTCCCGGAATAACGAATAATTCCACCAGAAACAGTATAACTGCAGCGATGATGAGTACAATGATTATCAGTACGTCCATAGTTTTGTTATTTTTTATATTGTATTTCTGTATTGCGGATGATGATAGCCTCTTCATCAAGTTCACGGGACATTTGTCTTACCCGTTTTTCAAGATCGAGGATAGAGGGAGCTATTTTAGCTTTTTCTTCTTTATTGGCACGTGCATACCACTGCCGTTGGTTGTCCAGCTTATTTTCTTGCTGGCGATAATCTTTTTCTTTTGTCTGATATCTTTTGAAGAGATCTTTCGCTTGTGGAGATTTGAAATCATCCAGGTGATAGTACGTTGCATGATCATCGATCACAAATTCAAAATCAGCTACAAACTGTTCCTGAGGCTTATGATTGATGGCATCTTCCAGCCTTTTCCGGGCGCTATCCACTTCCTTTTGATCTTTCCAGGTTGTTTTCAGCGAATGAAGTTGGGCAAGGGCTACTATTTGCTTCGGGTCCATTGCTTCGTAATTATATACTTGCTTGGATTCGTTCGGAATAAAAACATAGATGCAGACTTTCCCCTCCGGTTGATAGCGGTCTGAGGCAAACCAGCCTAAATTGTTGTATTCATCGATCACATACATATAATCATTGTATGGAGAATTGAAAGGCATACCCACATTTTCCGGTCTCATGTACGTATCGGTGGCCGTGTTATAACGTGTTACGAAGATATCATATCCACCGATGGAGCTTTCTCCGTCCGAAGCGTAATAAATGGTTACTCCATCTGTCAAGACGTATGGATAGTTTGTATTTCCCGAAGCGTTTATGCTACTTGGAAGTTCCCATCCCTTGCTCCATTCATCGAGCATTTTATTTTTAGAAAAAATATTGAGCAAACCGTTCTTATCCTTTTCGCTATAATATATTTTGTTGGCGAGTTCGGTTTCATACACAGTTCCCGGATGGTCTCCTTCTGTTTTGAAGAATTTATTATACGTGAACAACTTTCCTGATTCTTCGCTTATTTTATAAGTATCGAGAAAGTTCGCTTTATCTACAACAAAACTGTCGATGATGCATACCTCTTCCACACCTTTCAACATACGGAGATTGGCTTTGGCCTTGTCCAATAACTTCTCGGCTTTTTCGGTCGGTTTTTTCTTTTTGGTAAGATCTTCTATATAAGCTTCGTAATTTTTAACGGCGTCTTCAAAGCGATACAGGTCATTGTAAGTTTCTGCCAAGTACAATTGTCCGCTGGGAATGCGCTTCTTGACGGCTGTTTCTAAATATTTCACGGCTTCCTGCGGTTCTCCTGTCTTCAGGCAGCAGACACCGTACCACAAATTATAATTGCCGTTAGCCGGTTGAGATTTTACGTATTTCTTGAAAACAGGCTTGGCCTCGCTGTATTGTTTTTTGTTGAACATGACTTTAGCCTGCTCCAGTGTTTGTGCAGAAATGCCTGTCAGTACAAAGCAGAATAAAAAGAATAAGATATGTTTTTTCTTCATTGTCTTTTAAGTTACAAGTTACGAACAAAGGAAGACCGATAATGAGTCCGTTGCTCTTTTGCAAAACTACTTGCTACCAAGGGTTTGTGACTTGTAGCAATTCAGAAGTTCAAAAATACAAATTAATCGGGAATATTCTCTGTTTTACTGTTATTCTATTATGTTAATTCTTCTTTAAATCATTCTTTTCGCTTACTTTTGCAGCCGATTTTATAAATATGGCAAAGTTTACAGAAGAAGAACAGACCTTGCGCGGCATTGAGCGGCGGTTTAATAAGGGAGTGGTGCAGTATGGGCTGATAGAAGAAGGTGATAAAATCCTAATCGGTCTTTCGGGCGGAAAGGATTCACTGGCCTTAGTCGAGTTATTGGGAAAGCGGGCGAAAATATTCAAACCCCGATTTTCGGTCGTAGCCGTACATGTAGTAATGAAAAATATTCCTTATCAGAGCGATTTGGAATATCTGAAAGCACATACCGAGGCTTTCGGAGTGCCTTTGGTGGTGTATGAGACCTCTTTCGATCCAACTACCGACACTCGTAAGTCGCCTTGTTTTCTTTGCTCCTGGAATAGACGGAAAGCTCTTTTTACGGTTGCCAAAGAGCAGGGATGCAACAAAATAGCATTAGGACATCATATGGATGATATCCTTGAAACATTATTGATGAATATAACTTTTCAAGGTGCTTTCTCTACGATGCCTCCTAAGTTGGCAATGAAAAAGTTCGATATGACCATCATCCGTCCGATGTGTCTGGTACACGAAAAAGACCTGACAGAGCTTGCTGCATTACATGAATATCGGAAGCAGGTGAAAAACTGCCCTTATGAATCCCAGTCGAGTCGCAGTGATATGAAAGCTATTTTGCAACAGCTTGAAGCGATGAATCCCGAAGCACGTTATAGCTTGTGGGGAAGTATGACAAATGTACAGGAAGAGTTATTACCCGATAAAATAGATTAGTTTATATTAAAAAGCAGAAAAATATGATGAAAGGTATTTATGCTGTTTCGTTGTTGATTGTTTCGAATATATTCATGACGTTTGCATGGTATGGGCACTTAAAATTGCAGGAGACTAAAGTGATAAGCAATTGGCCGTTGTATGGCGTTATATTGTTTTCCTGGCTGATTGCTCTTGCCGAGTATTCATGCCAAGTACCGGCCAACCGGCTCGGATTCAATGGAAACGGCGGTCCCTTTACGTTGATGCAGTTGAAAGTAATTCAAGAGGTGATTACACTGATTGTGTTTACTGTGTTTTCCACCTTATTGTTTAAAGGCGAATCTTTACACTGGAATCATCTTGCCGCTTTTCTTTGTTTGATTCTGGCTGTGTATTTTGTGTTTATGAAATGATTGATAATAGATTGATTATCAGAAGATAATAAAACGATTGGACAACGAATGCATAAGTCTGTATTTATCACCAAGATGAATGTACACTTATGCCATATAAAAGTATACACTTTCATCATATAATAGTATATACTTTTGTACGGCATGAGTCGGAGTTGCCAAAAGATATATTTATCAGATGCGCTCATTTAGTGAAAAAAAGATACTTTATGCCCCGAATTATTTAGCGGGCATATACTTTTTCATTCCGTCTGTAAAGAAAGTCTGGAATTTTCCGTTTTCGTCACTATAGATAAAATAAGCGTCTATTGCCGGATGCGCGTTGGCAAAGGCGGATGCTTCTTCCAGCCCCATCACCATGAAAGCTGTAGCCAAGGCATCTGCTGTCATGCAATCTTCGGCAATGACGGTAGCGGAAAGGATATTGTGTTGTACCGGATATCCTGTTCGCGGATCAATGGTGTGTGCATACTTTTTTCCGTCTTTATAATAAAAATTACGGTAATTTCCCGATGTGGCAAGTCCTGCATCGCTTAGTTCAAGTATGGTTTGTATTTCCTGATTGACGGACAATGAGTCGTCTATCGGCTTATTGATACCGATGCGCCATAGCCCGTTGCGTGAATTTTTTCCTTTGGCAACAATTTCCCCACCGATATCTACCATATAATTCTGAATACCTTTTTTTTCAAGCAGGCGTGCCACGACATCTACCGAATAACCTTTAGCAACGGCACTGCAACTGAGCATGATACGCGGATCTTCTTTTACTACCCTGCCGTCAACCAGTTTTACCTTTTTATAATCGGTGATTTGCAGCAGGCTGTCTATTTTCATTGAATCCGGAAACTCTCCCTTTTTAAAACCGAATCCCCAGACATTTGCCAGAGGGGCGATTGTGATGTCGAAAGCGCCATTGGTTTCTTCCGATATCTCCATGGAACGATTGAAACAGGTTTGAAAAAAACTGTCTGTTACAATTTCTTCATTCCGGTTGATGCAGGAAATAATGGAAGTGTCATTGAAGGGTGAGAGTGAACCGTCGAACCGTTTTAATTCGGCTTCTATCTCCGATTTCAGATCGCCATCATATTGATAAGTGATGTTATAAATCGTTCCGAATACCAATCCGTTGATGCTGTGGTAAGGGACGTTGTTTTTACGAACCAATATCCAGATTGTTGCCAGCAGAAGAATGCCTAACCAGATAAAACTTTTTTTTGCTTTCATATCATTCTTTATTCGTTAGCTGAAAAATAAATGTTCAATTAAGATCTTGGCTCCGATGATCATCAGTATGATGCCTCCCCATAGTTCGGCACGCAGTTTTCGTGCAAATCCGCAACCGCATTTTATGCCGAAGATTAAGCCCGCCATCGACAGGGCGAATGATACAAATCCGATAATACAGATAGGGGAGAGGATGGCAGAGAAATCACGGATGCCCAGAAAAGCAAAGGATATGCCGATGGCTAAAGCATCGATACTGGTGGCTATGGCCATTGTGAGTACGACTTTTAAGCTGGTCGGGTTGAAATCATGACGACAATCTTCTTCCTTAAAAGATTCCCGCACCATATGCCCACCCAGAAAAGCAAGAATGGCAAAGGCTATCCAATGGTCTACACTTTCGATAAGGTGACTGAATGTGCTGGCACCTGTCCAACCTAACAGCGGCATTAATGCTTGGAAAACACCGAAAAAGAGAGCCATCACGAACATTGGTCGCCATTGGATGCGTTTCAAAATAATACCGCTCGCAATAGAAACAGCGAAACAATCCATCGCTAAGCCAATTGCAAGCAGCCAGACTTCTAATCCTGTCATTGTGCTTAATAAGGTAGTTTATATATTAAAGAGTAAGTCACTCCCATGTTGTTAGAGTTGTATTTTCCGAATCCGGGTACCATCCATGGATTGCCGTATTCGCTTACTGATGCCGAGAGTTTATATTTCATCCGGACAGCCCATCCCATATAAAAACTTTTATAAATCTGTACCCGTACTCCTGCCACGAATTCGAACCATTGCATAGTCGCTTTTTGCCCCGGATGATCGTAAGGGACACTACCCCCCCAAATACCGTCTTCCTGACTCGGATTTCCCATCTCGCCACCGAATGCCGGGTCTTGTATTGCCAGACTGCTGATATCGTATTTCATATGGCTGAAACCATAGCGAAGTCCGACATATAAAAAACTGTTTTTCTCTTTTTTCTTGGCCATGGTGTTATAATCTACTCCGATACGGAAGAAAGGAGCGGAACTTTTATAATGAATACCGGTATCGCTCCAAGAATCTGTCGTGCCAAAACCTACGTCTACGGTTGGTAAAAACATGTTTTTTAAGTTCACCGCCACGTTAATCTCCGAACTGAGAAGGTCGCCTCCTAAAAGTTTACTTCCTATGCCATATAAATCCACACCAATATAGGTACCGTTGTATAACGGAACAATCTCCTTCGGCTCTTCCTTTACGTTTTTTTTCTGATCTCTTTTCGGAGTGGGATTAACATATGGCCGTTGCTGGGCATGTACCGTAAATCCTGCCGGTAAGAGTAGAAGCAGACTAATCGCGATTGCGGTAGAATAACTTAAGATTTTCTGTCCCATCAGTGTTGGCTTGTTTATTACTTATGTATATGGAGTCTAATTCTACTTCGCTGTGCCCAAGTCCGAGTATACTTTGTTTCATGCTATATCCGCAATCCATCGATTCAAAATAGGGGGTATTATCCTGCTTGATGTATACCGTATCACATAAAGTCGGATCTTCCCGGTATGCATAATAGAAGATAAATACGGTAGAATCCGATGTAAAGCGCAAAGGTAGTGATAAAGTGTGCACTTTCTTCTGATTGTTTATAATGATAGAATCGGTTCCGAGGGCAGTTACCGTCAATGAATCCAACGTGTCATTTTGTAAAATCGTTTCTGACGGAGCCGGCATCCTGTAGAGCGTACAGTTGATCATGGCACGTCCGGCGATGGAACAATCACTGTCTTCGGAACATGAAGTGTGCGTCCCAATGGCAATACCTGCAACAAAGAGGATTAAAAAAAGTCGGATTAAATTCTTCATATATTCATCATTTTACGGTTCGGGTTCTTTTTATATTATTTTTTCTATCTGATAATTATTACGTTCCGGAGAGGTGCGCGAAATCAGTTCACCTAAAAAACCGGCCATAAATAGCTGGGTTCCTATGATCATGGCTGTGAGCGACAGATAAAAATAGGGAGAGTCGGTTACCAATCGGTAAGCCATGCCGTTGTGCATATGATATAGTTTGGTAGCGCTCACTATTATTACGGAGATGAATCCGAAGATGAACATCAGCGAACCCAAAAGACCGAAAAAGTGCATCGGTTTTACTCCGAATGCAGATAAGAACCAGAGTGAAATTAAATCCAGATACCCGTTGAAGAAGCGGTTCAAGCCACCGAACTTAGTTTTACCGAATTTACGTGCCTGGTGATGGACTACTTTTTCTCCTATCTTCTTGAATCCGGCATTTTTGGCCAGATAGGGGATGTAGCGGTGCATTTCGCCATATACCTCGATATTTTTTACTACTACTTTGCGATAGGCTTTCAGTCCGCAATTGAAGTCGTGCAGGTTTTTGATACCCGATACTTTACGGGCCGTAGCATTGAATAGTTTGGTCGGTATGGTTTTGGAGAGTGGATCATATCTTTTTTGTTTCCAGCCGGATACGAGGTCGTAACCGTCTTCTGTGATCATGCGGTAGAGCTCCGGTATTTCGTCGGGGCTATCTTGCAGGTCGGCATCCATGGTGATGACAACATCCCCTTCCGCCTCTTTGAATCCGCAGTATAAGGCCGGTGATTTGCCGTAGTTACGGCGGAACTTTATTCCTTTTACGAATGGAGACTGGCTTTTGAGTTGTTCGATAATCTCCCACGAACGGTCCGTACTACCATCGTTGACAAAGATGACTTCGTATGAAAAACCATTGGCTTTCATTACTCGTTCAATCCAGGCAAACAGTTCAGGAATCGATTCCTCCTCGTTGAACAAAGGGATCACTACAGATATATCCATCTTTTTAATGAATTATGATTAATGAATTATCCCTGTGGGGGCTCTGCTGTTCCCGCAGGTGTGTTTCTACTTCTTTTCATCACAAACAGTGCGGTAGGAATAGCAATTAAACTGCCAAAAAATACATCGCTGGATAGAAGCTGCATGGTTATATCGATTGGAGATAACGCTTGTGCACTGTCTATTGCATTCTTAAGCATTTCTTTTTCATTTTCCATTCCGGGAAGCTCTGTCGTCACTTGTTGCATCAGGTTCACATATTGATTCATGATAAATCCATGATCGATGAATTGGAAATAAATATAATGAGCCACTGCCACGAGCAGCGAAGCGAACATGTACATGAACAAGGTGAAAAGACATGCATGGGCAAAGCCGATTGTGCCTCCACATATTTTGTTTCTATACATTTTGGCATAGTGATATCCTAAAAAGGGCACCGCGAGGGTAAGACACATAAATAAGAACAAAAGGAACGGAATAGTGAATCCCAGCGGAAATAAAATAAATTTCAGTATCCAATACATCCCCATATATGTACCGAAATGCATGGCGTATTTCTGTAAGTAATTTCTGTTTTCTGTCATTTTTTCATTTAAAATAGCGCACAAAGGTACAAATAATATTGTTTGATAGGGGAGATAAGCCTGTTAAAGTTAATAAAGCCCGGAAAGTAGCGGGGATAGAATTATTTTTTGTTTGCTAAGCGGTTGAAAGGTAGCGCTTTGTTTCTTTTTTGTAGAAAAAATGTATATTAGCTATTGCAGATTAAAGAAAAAGATGTACCTTTACAACCGCAAAACGGGTAAGTCCTATACGGCCAGCTCCCTTCGAATCCTCCAGGGCTTGATCGCAGCAAAGGTAGTTGGTTGTAGCGGCGCGATATA
>NZ_HF990998.1:0-22067 GCF_000432295.1 Bacteroides sp. CAG:189 | reverse complement strand
AGAAGGCAAAAATCCGTTCATGCTGGACAGCAAAGAACCGAACTGGGACGACTTCAAGGGCTTCCTGAAAGGTGAAGTTCGTTATGCATCTGTAATGAAGCAGTATCCTGCAGAAGCAGAAGAACTCTTCCAGGCTGCTGAAGACAATGCTAAATGGCGTTACAACAACTACAAGCGTTTGGCTAACCAAGCTTGGGGTGTTGCTGAATAAATAAATCGACTTAGAATAAATCGACTTATTAAATAAAGAAAAGGCGGAAGTCCCTCGTGGATTTCCGCCTTTCACTTTTATTGTGACTGCACCGGTATCCAGCTGTCCACCAGTTCCCGATGTTCACTAACCCATTGCCGGGCTGCTTCCTTTTCTGTCTTTTCTGTTTCCTCCATAGCAGTCATCAATGAGCTGATCTCTTCGTCTGTCAAACGAATATTTTTGAAAAGCCGGGCCACAAACGGATTCTTCTCTGAAAACCCTCTCCATGCAACTGTATAAATCTTTTCTGCAGCACCATAAGCCTTTTTAGGATCCTCCAATATCTTCAATTTAAAACGGTCGAACATCCAATGCGGTGTCCAACCCGTAACAACTATCCACTCGTTCCTGTCGATAGCTTTCTTCAATGAGGCAGTCATGGCAGGACCACTCGAAGTCATCAGTTTATAGTCCAAACCATAATTCTCTATCGCACTGTCTGTAGCGCGCATAATACCCGCTCCAGCATCAATACCGATAATTTTTGATCCAAACCGGTCTTTCTGTGCATTCAACTCATCAATTGAATTAACAGTCACATATTCCGGCACTACCAACCCGATGCGGGCCTCATCATATACCTCCCCGATAATTTCCAATTTATCTCCATACTGTGCTATATAATCATTCATCGTCACCGGCAACCAGACATCCATAAAGACATCTGCCTTTTTCCGGGAAAGTGAAGTAAATATCGGGGCAAGGTCGGCATTCAGTAATTCGACATCATATCCCTGTTCCTGAAGGATGGTTCTCACCATATAAGTCATGGCAATCCCCTCCGACCAGTTAACATAAGCGATCTTTATTTTCTTATTCTCTCCTCCGCCTCCGCAAGAGATGAACAAAAATACGGCAAACAATACTATTGTAATAATTCTTATTTTATTATTCATACATCAACTGATTATATTATTTTTTATTCTTTTTCCCGGCTATTCCCTGAGTAATCCTATCCAGAATAATAGCCAGTATAACAACCGCTATACCACCTTCAAATCCTAAACCGATTTTCATTTGGGTGATCCCCTTTAGCACTACTTCTCCCAGTCCTCCAGCCGAAATCATGGCAGCAATCACCACCATAGACAAAGACATCATAATCGTTTGGTTTACCCCTGTAAGAATGGTAGGCAACGCCAATGGCAATTGTACTTTATAAAGCAACTGCCAAGGAGTAGCCCCGAACGAACGCGAAGCTTCTACTACATTTTTTGGAACCTGCCGTATTCCCAATCCTGTAAGGCGAACTACCGGAGGCATAGCAAAAATAATTGTAGCAAAAACACCGGGTACCGTCCCCAAGCCAAAGAAAAGCACTGCCGGAATCAGATAAACAAAGGCAGGCATCGTCTGCATAAAATCCAGAACAGGCCGCATGATTTTATTACAACGGTCACTGTTTGCCGTCCAAATTCCCATCGGTACTCCCAACAACAAAGCCAGACAGGTAGAAGAAAGCACCAAGGCAAGTGTCTGCATCGTCTCTTCCCAGAATCCCATGCCGTAAACAAGAAGCAGTCCCGACAAAGTGAATACTGCCACCCCTTTACCAGCCTTAAACCACGCAAGTATAGCAAGCGCAAGAATGGTTATATAAAACGGTATCCCGAACAGTACATGCTGAAAACCGTCGATAAATCCTCCGATACCGATGCTCAACGCATCAAAGAAGGAAGCAAAATGATCTGTAAGCCAGTTTATGGCCATTTCTATATATTTTCCGATATTTATCATAAGTCTATTGCGTTTTGGATGATTTCATTAATTTCTTCTTTATCTTTTCCGGTCACCTCGATAATAAGAGAGGAAAGAGGAACGACTCCTTCGAATTCCCTGTCTTCATTTACCACCCAGATAGGTGAGTTTGTTTTTGTCATCAACGGCAGAATATCTTCAAGAATCGTATCGCCCAATACAGAATGTACCTCATGGCGTACGATGGAATCGATCGACTTCACCTGTTCCTTTCTTAACTTCAACAAATCATTCAACCGGACTTCTCCCACCAATATATTCCCATTATCCACTACAGGCAGTACCGTTAAATTGCGTTCACGCATTTTACGGATCAACACTTCCGGTCCCTCTTTCTTCAAACGTGCCACCAACGGTTTATCGATCATAACCGAAGCGGCTGTAATAATCTTACTGCGATCCACGTTTTCCACAAAACGTTCCACATATCCATTGGCCGGTTCCGTTAAGATTTCCTCCGAAGTACCGATCTGTACGATCTCTCCATCTTTCATGATAGCAATACGATCCCCCAACTTAATGGCTTCACTCAAATCATGGGTAATAAATACAATGGTTTTCTTCATCTTGGCTTGCAGAGCCAGCAACTCATCCTGCATCTGTACACGAATCAACGGATCAAGAGCCGAAAAGGCCTCATCCATCAACAGTACCTCCGGATCATTGGCCAATGCCCGTGCCAGCCCAACACGCTGCTGCATACCACCGGAAAGTTCACCAACCATCTGATTCTCGTATCCTTTCAATCCTACCAATTGCATACTTTCCATAGCCTTTCGCTCTCTTTCCTCCCGTTTTACACCTTGAAGTTCGAGTCCGAAAGCAATGTTATGCAGTACCGTACGATGTGGCAATAAACCGAAGTTCTGAAAAACCATAGCCAACTCTTTGCGCCGTATCTGCAACAGTTCTTTATCGGAGACCTTAGAGATATCCGTCCCGTTGATAATAACTTCTCCTGAAGTCGGTTTTATCAATCGATTGATACAGCGCAACAAAGTAGATTTTCCACTTCCGGACAATCCCATAATAACGAATATTTCTCCTTCGTCAATCGAAAGGTTTGCGTCTCTAACAGCAATCGTACATCCGGCTGCTTTCAATATTTCACTTTTACTTTTACCTTCTTTCAGCAGGCGAAGTGCCTTCTGCTTTTCGTTTCCAAAAATAAGATACAAGTCTTTAATGTTTATTTTGTTCATACATAAATAGGTTTAGATAATTAAAATGATGTTCCATGCCTGCATTGAAACAGACATCGTATATTACTGCATGTAATCCAACAGTAAAAGTCTCATTCCGAGAAATTTTCGGCTTGTCTACTGTCCGATAAAGATTAATAAATTACATAGAATGGTTGGCGCATCGGTGAAATCCCGCACAAGCATAAATCCGAGAAAATATCAAATCAGAGTGTATCGAAGTTACGGCACATCATTTAAAACAATATCTTTATACCCTTTGTTCACAAACTTTTATTCCCCCAAAAAGAAAAATTACATAATTAAATAATCTTTTTTTGCAACATAACTACGATATAAGAGCTAATAAACACTCAAATATACCCGATAAACACTATTGATAATTAGTGCATTTTATTTTCCGAATATAAATGCCTAAATTCACAAAATATTAATCATATAAACAAACATCATTATGAGAAAATTATTACTTGTAGTTTTTAGTATCCTTGCCATAAATGCACAAGGACAAAGTTTAACCGAAGAACCGATAGTCATAACAGCTAAAAGTGAAATAGCACACTTTTTCGTAGCCAATCCTTTCTTATATACGATTACAGAAAGCAGTAAAGACTACATCGTTGATATTTATAATGACGAATTAAAAAAATCCGACCAATTTATAGTCAAGAATGCCGTTTACGACCGAGAAGCAGATGTAGCTTACGGCATCGCTGATTTTGACTTGGATGAATTAACCGGTTATGATGCATACAGTGGTTCTATATGGAGTCAATACCTATTCAATGACGATGATAAAATAGAATATATATTTTGTACTTTCAATAAAGAGAAGACAGGTAACCAATCTACCTATTCTCTTCAAAAAGCAGAAGTTATGAATGAAGACGGAGCAGTACTCGGTACTCTCCCAGTGGAAGCAATAAACTCCTATTTTGGATATGGAAGTGCGGAAATAACCATCGAACTGGTTCAATTCGGTAAAAATTACTATATAAGAAATGAATTTGAAACAAATAACTCCACTGATCCGGGAGAAATGGTATTTAATACTACTTACTGGAAAATTAATAAAAGCACAGAGGGATCAGGGGTAAAATTCACCAAAACCGCCAGTTTCAAAAATTATCCCAATCCGGTGCGCCAGAATGAAACATTCACAATCGAAGTAGGTGAAGAATACATAACTTCGAGTAATTTCATTGAATTGTGTGATCAAAGTGGTCGTATGATTCATCGCCAGGCAATCACAAGTAAAGAGGTAAAAATTCCTACCCGCCGTATGAAAGGCATGTATATCTATAATATCGTATCCGATGGCAAATCCATCAGTACAGGCAAAGTGATCGTACAATAATAAATTTTATTCGAATATTTGAATAGGGAGAAGCAATTTCAGAGTTTCTCCCTTTTTGTCTTTCAAATGAATAAGAGTATCTTTGCCCATAAATCAAGATAAAAAGAATCTATGTACGAATGGGCTAAAGAAATGAATTGTGCCGTAACCGTATGCGACACCAAAGGAATCATCCTTTACATGAACGACAAGGCATGCCAAACGTTTGCCAAATACGGAAATCTAATTGGGAAAAATCTCCTTACCTGTCACAACGCACAGTCACAGGAGAAAATACATGAAATGCTACAAACCGGCGGCAGTAATGCCTATACAATAGAAAAAAACGGCATCAAGAAGATGATTTATCAAACTGCCTGGTTTAATGAAGGAATAGTAGGCGGACTGGTAGAAATATCAATGGAACTCCCCGGAGAAATGCCTCACTATATCCGGAAATAAATGCACCTCCAAGAGAGATAGCATCTTTTTTAAAACCCGCAGCATCTAAAGTGGAAGATGCTACGGGAAATTGATAATAACTAACTTCTGGATACCTGCAATCCTTTGTCGGACAGGGTCATCTCTACAAAACGAGCCCGTGGGTTCGGAGCATATTCTGTCAATATCCGACGAATCTGTACAGCCGCCTGCGGGTCTTTTGCCACCATATATAAATAACCACCGCCTCCGGCTCCCGGTAATTTATGTCCTAACGTGTAATCTTCAATCAAACGAATAATCTTTTCCACTTCCGGTGGATTAGTACCGGCATCAAGGGCTTTATTCTGTAACCAGCTCTTTCCTACCAGCCTGCCATAACTCATAAAATTGCCACGTAAGATAGCCTCATTCATATCCAAAGCATGAACTTTCATTTCGGACAACAGCGCAAGATGCTTCCCGGAATTAAGAAACATGGAACGAACAATCTCACCCAATATTCCTTTTGCCGTACGGGTAATGCCTGTGTAATACAGTAAATGACAATCGCGGTATTCCGGTTTTGTGAAAAGCTGATCGGGCAACCAGCGTACCAACGGAGTCTGATCAAATCCAGCTTCCGTCTGCAATAACTTCACACCGGAGAATACACCACCGTATTGATCCTGCCAACCTCCACCGGTCGTAAGCAACTGTTCTAATACCAATGTACAACGGCAGATTTCATTTTTATCCCAAGCCAATCCGCAAAAATCATTAAGAGCCCCCAACACGGTGGAAGCAAGAATGGAGCTGGTTCCCAGTCCGGAACCTGCCGGTATGGCAGCCAACAAAGTCACTTCGATCCCAGCGCCAAAGTCCTCCAATTGTTCCTGCAAAGAACCGTAGCAGATTTCCGAAAACTGTGGTATGAAACCTGCCAGTGCAAGTGCAGCTTTGGGTATAGAGAAAGGAGAACCGACCTTACGATAATCCTGCAACTCTTCATAAGTATTCACTACTTCCATTGCTCCCATATCGATGGAGCGAAGTACGATATGAGGCTCCTTACAAGTCTTAACGTATACTTGCAAAGGAGGCTGCCCATTCAACTCGATAGACAAGTTCACCACATTTCCACCGGAATAAAGCGAATAAGGAGGAGTGTCCGTCCAACCTCCTGCCACATCGACACGTACAGGACTGCGTCCCCATACAATCTGATCGGAATAAACATTGAGTACAGGATGGCTCTTTTGTTTGCAAACCTGCCCCAACAAACCATTACGTAACAAACCGAATGCCGCCTTTTCTTCTTCACGGCTGTCTTGCTTGCCTTCCAACTCCATAATACGGGCCCGTAACATCCGGTTGTGCATTTGCAACATCTGTGCAGCATCGTCCGGAAGAGCCCGTGGTGTTTCAAGTCCAAGTTTTACAAATTCATGAGCCGCATCTTCCAAATCAAGTTGATAGAAAACACTCTTCTCGTAATTAGTCGACAACGCCTGCCAGTTTCCTCTACGAAAAGCTGTACGCTGGGCATAGAGCCGTTGCAGATTGGCACGTGCAGAAATTTCATCAGCCGAGAACTTTTTACTATTCAGCCATAATGCACGCCCTTCTGCCAGATCAGGCTCAGTAGTCATCCAGCGTAGCAGTACCCCAAGTTCCTCTACCGACTCGGTCAACGGAAAGACAGGAGCGGCCTGTAAATCATCGATGCGTCCCCGGAAATCATCGGTCGACAGACCACGTTGCTCCATCCACTCCGTAAAAGGAATGCCGGTAAACATCGTATGCGGCGAGTTCAAGGCTCCTTTAAATACATCATCCAATCCATAAGGACGTGCTACAAAACCATTTTCCCCCATCGGAACCACATCCAGACAAATACCGTCCGGCAAAGAAATCTCCCAATCATTCTCCGGTATCCCCGTTATTATCTGACAAGAGCCCAATTTCCACCCTTTGCCCACGTAACTGTTTTCAATCCACAGATTCGCATTTCCAGCAGAAAAAGAGATGGCAGTAGAAGAGTTCTGCACAAAGATTGCCGGGTTCGGTTTCACCTTCCGATGCATGATAAGACGCTGGTCGCGAACTTTATCCTGTACAGCCAACGTAGAAGAAATAAGCTCACGACTTGTTCCGTAATGATAAAACTCTCCTCCGGGCAAAGGCAGTATGGCAACGGAAAGACTATTCAGCTCTTCATCTATCGTCTTCGGATGGCTACCGAGAGCAAGCCCATAATCGGAATAGAGATCATAATAGGTTATCTCGCCGGTATCTTTATCTAAAGAACGCTTCATCAAAAGTTCTACGGCACGGTCACTCAACAGCCATATCCCGATATCCATAAGGAAAAGATGTGTTTTGGCCAACCCCTCCAACTCTGCAAGAGAAGGTTTCTGCAACATAAAATCAAGTATATCCGGCGTCTTCCTGTCAGAAACAAATACCCCATGATGAGTAGCCAACGACGGGTTTACCCAAAGCCCGTAACACACGACATCAGCATCGGGAATATCCTGCAATGGCTTTTCCGAACGGATGTATACATCACCGCTCGCTATCAACGTATGTATTTTCTCAGGTGCCATACCCATGATTCTCTCGTAAAGAGGCAATTGAAGAGACAGTAAGTTCTGTTCCAACCGCTGTCCCCGTTCCCAACTAAAAACAGGTATCGGAGTCAGTATCTTTCCGGAAGGAGCATATCCGGGAAGGCGGCGACTTTGTCCACCGGCGTGAAGCAATATTCTTTTTTCGTTTTCCAGCCACCCCGGAAAGGACTCTCCGGAAGCATAATTTTCATGACAGGCTTGCAGCAACCAAGTTGTTCCCCCCCCCGAACCCAACTTAGCCCCTATGGGATCGGAAGTACAAAACCATTCCGAAGTATCCACTCCTTCCAACTCATGAAAGCAATGAACCAAATTCGGCGGCAGAGATAGTAATTTCTTCATGATTAATCTGTTATTATTTAAAATTCATGTTATTCATCATAATGCCACAGGCATCGGGTCATATCCACATTTCCATTTTTTCTAAAACAAACGCCCTCCTCCTGCAACAACAGACGCTGTTCTTCCCATCCGGGAGCAAGCCTTCCCTGTGCATTGACTACCCGATGACAAGGCAGATTCAATTCGGAAGGAACCTGTTTCAAGGCTCTCCCTACCATACGCGAGCATTGCGGCTTTCCCAATAAAGAGGCTATTTCTCCGTAAGAAATAACCTTTCCGGCAGGCACATCCCGAACAACACCGTACACTTCCCGGCAGAAAGCATCAGACATTTTTTCTTTATCGACTTTATAATCTTTCATTTCTCAATTCCTTCATTTCGTTCACTCTTTCATCCTCTCATTTTTTCATTTCATTCCTTCACTCCTTCATTCTTTCTCACGTCCCTTTCCGTTTCAAAAATTCCGTCGGACTCTCGCCGAACTGTTCCTTGTAACATTTTGTAAAATAAGAAGGAGAAGTAAATCCGACCTCATAGGCTATCTCAGCCACTGTCATTCCGGAAGAGGCCAACAAAGATGCCGCCCGTTTCAAACGGGACATACGCAACAGTTCATTAGGAGCATAATTGGTCAGTGACTTTATTTTGCGGTATAATTGCACACGGCTCAACCCCATTTCTCTACCCAGATCTTCCACATTCAATTCAGAGTCTCCCATTTTCTCTTCAATAAGAGCCTTGAACTTTTCAACAAAATCCTTATCCAGATCGCAAATATCCTCTTTCGCCAACGTTTGCCTATCTCCGAAGAATTGCTTCAGGCGTTGGTGCGAATCAATCAAATTATGAATACGCGCCAACAATAACTGCGAGCTGAAAGGCTTGGATATGTACGAATCTGCACCGCCGTCATAACCTTGAATACGCTGCTCATCAAGAGAACAAGCCGTCAGCAAGATTACCGGAATATGGCAAGTCTGCAATTCGCTCTTCAAACGACGGCAACACTCAATGCCATCTATTCCCGGCATCATCACATCGGAAATAATCAAATCGGGCACATATTTCATCGCTTTGCGGATACCTTCCGAACCGTTAGCCGCCTCGATCACAGAATATTCCGCACTTAGCAATCCATGAATATAAGAACGGATATCCGCGTTGTCATCGATCACCAATACAGACATCCGGGAAGAATCATAATTCCGTTCTTCCTCTTCCTCCCCTTCCAATAATTCGACAGGAGACTCATGACCGGATGTGCCCATAGAAGACATATCCATAGAAGATGTATCCGGAGAAGACGTACAACAACAAAATGGAAGATCAACGGTAAACATCGTCCCCTGCTTCTCATCACTTTCCACTTGTATAGTTCCACCATGCATTTCTACAAAAGCTTTCACCAGAGCAAGACCGATGCCGGATCCGGCATGATGCATATCTATCTTATAAAACCGGTCAAAGATGCTACGGATATGCTCCGCAGAAATCAAACTACCGGTATTGGCTACGGTAAAGCGGAAAAAAGGTCGTCCTTCCTTTTCCAAGGCAAAAAGACGGACTGTCACCTTCCCATTCTCCGGAGTAAACTTAAAGGCATTGGAAAGAAGATTGAAATAAATACGTTCCAACTTCTCTACATCAGCTTGGGTACGATAGTTTGTATCCGGCATATGATCGAAAGAAAAACGAATATGTTTCTTACGTGCTGCCGCCTGAAAAGATTCGTTCCAGTTTTCAAGGCATTGCAATAAATCGACAGGAACCGGAGTATACTCCATCTTACCATTTTCATACTTACGAAAATCAAGAATCTGATTGACCAGACGCAGCAAGATATTCACATTGCGCTGAACAAGAAGCAGCAGTCTATGCTGATCGCCGGAAAGCGTTTTATCTGCAAGCAACTGTTCTACCGGATCTGCCACCAATGTCAAGGGAGTACGGAAATCATGGGATATATTGGTAAAAAACACCAATTTCGCATGAGTTGCCTCTTCCAACTGATGAGACAGTTGAACCAATTGGTCCCGTTGCTCCGAAAGAGTATCACGTTGTTCCTCCAACTGCGCCTTTTGTCTGGAAAGTTCAGAATTCAGTCTGTTTTTAGTTCGGAGAGCTTTATAGACTACCAACAAAAGTCCGGCCACCAATAACAGGACAAACAAACTGCCATAAAGTACCACCTGCTGATTGGCATACCGGGACAAATATCCACTGATACGGCCGTTCAACGTTTCTATTTTCTCATCAAGATCGGCAATATGAGCCGTCTGGAGTTTCATCACCGGAGCATTTATCGGATCGACAATCGCTGTTTCCAAAGTAGTTTCACGCGGAAAAGGCTTCTTTTCAAGAATATTCATCGCCATCTCCAACACTTTGTCTCCATTGGTAGGATAGATAAAAGTAGCATCCAGCACATGATCCAACACCAATTCCACCCCGTTTCCTTTTCCGGGCAAGGCATCGATCCCTACAAACACAATCCCTTTTTCTCTCCCCTGTTTTTGTGCCGCTTCGAAAGCTCCCGGTGCAATGCGGTCATTGTGTGAATAGACAGCATCTATCTTCGGATAAATTTTCAAAAGAGAATCCATTATGATTCGTCCCGGTTCACGCTCCCAGGCAGCATCCGCTTTAGCCAACAGATGAATGTCCGGATAATGACTGATGGCACTCATAAATCCCTGATGCCGCTCCATAGCAGGAGTCGAACCGCTCAAGCCGGTAAGCTCTACGATATTTCCTTTACCTCCGAGCTTCGCTGCCAGATAATTACCGACTTCCCGTCCTATTTCATAATTATCCGCTCCCATAAAAGCGGTATACTTATCAGACAAAATTTTCCGGTCCACCATAATAACAGGAATCCCTTTATCAAAAGCCTCTTCCACCACCGGTGTAATCGGCGCGGCTTCGTTGGGAGCCACAATTAACAAGTCTACTTTCTTGTCAATAAAATAGCGGATATCCTCTATCTGCCTCTTATTATCATCATGCGCCGAACGTATTTCGACCGAGACCCCGTCATAAAACATAGCCTCACGCAATATCTCATCGTTCATCTTATGACGCCAACTGTCATCACTACATTGTGACATCCCGATTACGTAATGAGGTGTATCCTCCTTGCATCCGGTTATAAAGACCAATAAAGAAAATAAACCGGCCATAAATGCTGAATTACACCACCGCATCTCCCGCAACATTTTCATCCTATATCTCATAGTTGTTAGTAGAATGTGTATTGAGATTCAAAGATAAAGATTTCTTTCGGAATATCACATTTCCATTACAAACAAAATACAACTCCTTGTTTACTTATCCCAAAACGATAAAATTAGATGCATTACAAATAAATAGAAAGAAAACCGAAGTGTACGCCTAACTGTGAAAGCGGAAAAACAGCAATAGCCTTTACACCCTGTACTTCGAGCATCTGAGCAATAAAAGGATCGAGCGAATAAATATCAGATGTACAGATAATATTATTATCTTCGAACATATCAAACCAAGGCTTTCCCGCCTCAATAGTCATACTCCGCAGATAATCTATAGCCGGCTCGATACCGTCGTTACACCATTCATAGGTACTGCCATAGGTAACACCGTCAAGGTGGTTTTCCCATGTCGCCAAACGATCGACACCGGTATAGCAGCCAATTTCCGCAAGCGCCATATTCATAGCCGTAAGTATATCCGGTTCCAATTGCAATATCTACAACACACTGATAAACAACAACTTCCTTCGGTTAGTTGTTTCCAGTTTTTCTTGAATGGCAATTAAGTCTTTGGATTTCTCTTCAACCATCTGTTCGAGCCGGGTACGGTACTGTTCCAGTTCCATGCCGACTCCTTTTTGTTCAGAACCAGTGAATTTCATATTTGATTGATAGCCGTAAATTGAATAAAATAATTAGTTAAGTCTTGCCGAGAAATATCCTCTATGCTACAAATATATAGATTTATTTTTCGGCTTCAAAAACGATCTATTTTCTAAAAAGCCTCCTCATTAGCAAATCGAAAAGATGGATAAGGATTGTAACTGATAAACATAAAAGAGCTGTATCATTATTCAAAGGTAAAGTTGATACAGCTCTTTTTATTACTGATGAAAGGCATCAAGTTTCAGATTAAAATCATTTTCTCTAAAGTTGAACCTTGACATACCCCCAACAAAATTCTATTTACTGTTTTACAATTACTCAGAGAAAGTATGTTACCATGAAAAATTCGGATTGAATTGATGAACAGAAATAGCCAACTTCCTAAGTTCATCAGCGATTTTAGGGTACTGTTCTATCAAGTTTTTTTGCTCCGACGGATCTTTGTTCATATCATACAGTTCTTCTACTATATTTTGGGGATGTTTCATATTCAATCTTACCAATTTCCAACCATCTTTAATGATAGACTGTTTACCTTCTCGCTCATAGGTTTCATGATATATATATTCATGTTCCCTTTGTGTTCCTTTTCCAGTCAATGTTGGTAAAAAAGATATTCCGTCACAATTTTCAGGTTTATCACATCCTACTATATCAGCTACTGTAGGCAGAAAATCCCAAAATGCGGAAATGTGCGAACTGGTCTGCCCCTTTGCAATTACATTTTCCCACTGCACAATAAAAGGAGTATGTATTCCCCCTTCGTACAAATCACGTTTGATTCCACGAAAAATGCCATTGCTATTGAAATACTCCGGATCATGTCCTCCCTCTTGATGTACGCCGTTATCCGAAGAAAAAATGATAATCGTATTCTCCAATATATTTTTCTCTTTTAGCTTTCCTACAATTTTACCTACCGCATGATCCAAGCAACTCACCATAGCAGCATAAGCAGCACGTGGCTTTGCTTGTGCCGCATAGCGATTACCATGAAATGGAACTTCATCAAATTTTCCATCAAACTCCTGTAAAGATTCTTTAGGAACTATTAGTTCTGCATGAGGCAGTGTAGGTGTAAAATAAAGGAAAAATGATTTAGAAGCATTACGATCAATGAAATCCAATGCCTTTTCTGTTATCAAATAAGGAGAATACACTTGATTTTTTAGCATTAGTTGCTTATCATTTTCCCATAAAAAATCCGGATAGTAACGATGGGCCTTGCGCTGACTTAAATATCCGAAAAAATAATCAAATCCATGTTTGCGAGGATCTCCTTCACTATTTGGTCCTCCAAGTCCCCACTTTCCAACACATGCAGTAACATATTCGCACTGTTTAAGTAAATCTGCAACAGTGTTTTCACTACTTGCCAAAGGGAAATCGTACCCCATAGATGTAGCATCAGGTAAATGTTTGTTTCCCCTTATATAAGCATGTCCCATATCCTTACCTGTCAACAAAGCACAACGGGATGGCGCACTAACTGTAGAACCGGCATAATGGTTGGTAAAACGCATACCATTCATTGCTAATCGGTCTATATTGGGAGTTTTCAATATTTTTTGCCCATAACAACCTAAATCCCCAATTCCTAAATCGTCCGCTAAAATATAGACTATATTAGGACGCATTGATGTCGCATGAGTAATATTTTGTCCAACAACACAGCTAATCGGAAATAAAGAAAAAATCAAAGATAAATGTTTATTCATAGTCATCTATGACAGTATTAGAATAATATTTTTTACAAATACAAATTTTCAAATGAGGCGGAATGATATATAAATATCATTTTACCTCTTCCAGCAATAGAACCCCACTTTCATACGGTTTTGAAATATTAAATGGAATTCCGACATTCATTAAATACTCTCCTGTGAAAATTTTACCATCGGCAAAACAAGAAGATTTATTGAGTTTATTAAGTTCTTTAACTTTGTATTTTTTATGTGGCATTAAACCTTTCAGACTCTTACAATAGAATTCATTTCTGACATGATAGCCCAAACTATAAACAAAATAAACAGCCCTGTCTTTTGCGGGAGACACATACATCAATGATGCCCATTTTTTACTGTCATAGGGTGACGACAATCTGAATAAATCACCATGTTGTATTATCGGGCGAATATTTTTATAGGTATCAATAGATTGTTTTACAAAATCAACCTCCTTCCCTGTAATATCACGAGGTTGCAGCTCCATACCCAGACGCCCCGACATAGCTACATCGACTCTGAATTTCAAAGGTAATGACATTCCTGTTTGATGATTGGGACTTGAAGAAATATGTGATGCAGTAGCTATAGCAGGAAAAAAATGGCTTGTACCGTGCTGAATATAAATACGATCAACCGCATTTGTGTTATCACTTGTCCAAAATTCATCATGATACTTTAATGCACCATAATCCAAACGCCCTCCGCCAGAGGAACATAACTGAATCAATAAATCAGGATATTTAGCTCTTATTTTCTCATAAACTTTATAAAGTCCCTTCGTATATTCATACCAAAAATGAGACTGTTTATCAGAGGGAAGATAAGAAGATCCTACATTGTTTGCATGTCTGTTTGCATCCCATTTTATATAAGAAATGTTAGGTGACATTGATACGACTTTATCAAAAGTTTCTTCTACAAAATGTTGAACATCAGGATTGCTTAGATCTAAAAGCCATTGGTTCCTTTCCACATAAGGTGTATATTTATCTGTTTTGACTATCCACTCCGGATACTTTTCTGCTAATACACTACGTGGATTCACCATTTCGGGTTCAATCCAAATTCCAAACCGCACACCTTTATTGACAGCATAATCAGCCAAATAACCGATACCATGAGGTAACTTCTTTTTATTTACTACCCAATCTCCCAATCCCGAATCAGCTTTATCCCGCGGATACTTATCACCAAACCAACCGTCATCCAATACAAACAACTCCACCCCAAAATTCGCAGCATCATCTATTAAAGATAAAATATCCTTTTCATCAAAATTCATGTATACACCTTCCCAACTATTCAAAACGATAGGACGCAGATCGTTACCATGTGCTAATGCATAACGCCTACTCCAATTATGGAAATTCTGAGAAATGCGATTTTTGCCAATAGAGCTATAAGACCATATTATTTCAGGAGTCTTAATTTCTTCTCCCGGTTCTAAAATAAATGAGGAAGCAAATGGATTCATACCTACAACTATATCCAAATTTCCAGTTTCCGATACTTGAAAAGACAGTTTATAATTCCCAGACCATGCCAATGCACCAGCATACACCTCACCTGAATACTCATCCGCCTTTTTATCTATGCTAATTAAAAAAGACGAATTTTCAGTCTGTGCCGTTCGTACTCCTTTAGTACTCTCTATGGATTTAATCCCATGGGTTAGTAATTCCTCTTCTAATAGCATTTCATTGGCCCAAGCACCGGCAAAATGACTTAGATAATAATGATCCGCATGAAGATTTAGATAGCCGGAAGCAATATTTTCAATTTTTATACTTTTATTCTCGTGATGCTTTATCGTGACATATTGAGTTATAATATCCTCTTTTTGATATGCCTTAAAATGAAGAGAGACATTTATATCATATAATTTATCCTTTAACTCAATTATAGTTTCGACAACATCCGAACTAACAGGAATTGTCCGAATACCGGAAAATTTCAATTCAGATGCCATTATTCCATCCCCATGAGTAAGCTTAAGTGCAGGATTTATAGAGGTAGTCCCCCCAAATGTAGGATATAAAGCTGGAAATGGCTGATGAGGATTCTTACGCAACTCGTAAGAAAAGGCATCCAAGTTTCGAAGCTTATTACCATAATACCTGTAAATTACCTCATCGTCAGTAGTAACGGAAAATACCATACAAGTATTCTCCGTATTTATTGACAAATTATTTTTTACTACCTGTGCATGAGCTAATGTGCAAGATACAAGATAAAATATTAAAAATAATTTCTTCATTCTCATCGATTTATATTATTCATTATCTTGATAAGCACTTTTCAATTGATATAACTTCTCCTTTAAGTCAGCGACTACTTTCCGATAACGTTTATCATTATAGAAGTTTCTCATTTCTTGCGGATCGCGTTTCATATCAAAAAGTTCCCAATCGGGAGTATAAGGCATTTCGTGAGTTCCTTTCTTGTTCAATGTCTTACCATAATAATAAATAAGTTTATACCGTTCAGTGCAAATACCATAATGTGCTACAGTATGATGATGTTGGTCACCATGCATCCAGTATCGGTAATACATTGCATCACGCCATCCTTTAGGTTCTTTTCCGTTTTTCAAAATACTTCTGAAACTTTCACCCTGCATATAGCTCGGTTTTGAAATTCCTGCATAATCCAATAAAGTAGGAGCAAAATCGGCATTGATAATGATACTCTTATTGGTACTACCCGGCTTTATCTCATTGGGATAACGTATTAACAACGGCATATTTAAACTCTCTTTTTGCATATATCGTTTATCAAACCATCCATGCTCTCCTAAATAAAAGCCCTGATCTGAAGTATAAACAATAACGGTATTTTGAGCAAGTCCGTTCTCGTCTAAGAATTTCAAAATACGCCCAACATTCTCATCAATTCCTGCTATACACCGTAAATAATCTTTCATATAACGTTGATACGCCCATTTTCGAAATTCATCTCTTGACAAGTTAGCCGGTAATTCACATTTCATGTCCTTTTCATTCATGTCTTCCAAACTCATTGTCTGTAACTTAGTGTAATAAGCCCTTCCTTCATAAGTATCAAACATATTTTCCGGTTCCGGAATTTCCACATCTTTCAATAAATCTGAAAAACGTTCTGCATATTCCCAACTTCTATGAGGGGCCTTGAAATGACACATCAACATAAATGGCTGATTATCATCTTTATGCTCTTTCATCCAATTTATAGCCTGAGACGCTATCACATCCGTAGAATGTCCTTGATAGATTTTGCCGGGAGTTTTATCAAAAGGGCATGTGTTTCCTTTCCGTTCTTCTTTGGAAATCAAAACAGGATTCTTGTAACGACCTTGTCCTGGTAACACATTATAGTAATCAAAACCTGCAGGTTCGTATTTCAGATGCCACTTCCCGATAATAGCTGTCTGATATCCACCTTTTTGCATCTCTTTAGCAAAATTGTCATGCGTTGGTAACAGACCGTCATCCAATGTATATACACCATTTTTATGACTATATTGACCAGTCATAATACAAGCCCGGCTCGGAGCACTGATAGAATTGGTAACGCAACAATTATCCATGCGAATCCCTTCATTTGCAATTCTATCGAGATTAGGTGTTGGTAATACTTTAGCCAACCTGCTTCCATAAGCACTTATAGCCTGTAAAGCGTGATCATCAGACATGATATATATAATATTGGGGCGTGTTTCCTGCGCCACAACTTGCATTTGCAATGCAGCCAATGAAGTGGCTGCCAAAGTTAAAAATTTATTCATTTCTCGTTCATATTAATAAGATTCCTTTAATAAAGAGTTTCCATATTCAAGAGCTTCCTCATAGGTATTATCATATTCAGGAAATCCCTTAGTACCTTTTAAAACGTCTTTGGCATAGACATTCAAATAAGAGCATTTTCCACGGAATGCGGCATCCATTACTTCTTTAAGGGATCCTACATCTTTGGATGTCGCACCGACCATCTCAAAAAAGATCTTTGTTTTTTTTGCCCACGATGACAGTAGCTGTACCTTAGCGGATTCCTTTTCGGAGTATCGATTGCCCGAAAGTCCATTTTGTCCAATATACATTCCACATTCAACAGCCCGATTTCCAAACAGCTCAAAATTATTATTATCAAATAAAGAGCCCTTATTTAATGCCACTTCAGTCGGTAATTTTTTAAATAGACCAGAAGCTTTAGGTAACCATTCTAAAACAGTCTCTTTCCACAAATCCTCACTGTACTTACATCCGTTGCTCGACTCGATATTCATGAACACCTTTTTAAAATCCGGATCCTTTTTATTGATAGAACGAAAACGGTATGGATTAGTTTCAGCTCCCGGAGTGATGTCAATAAAGAGAATATTTGGATTATTATCGTATCGTTCTGCTATTTTAGATAAAAATCGTAAAGCATAATGTTGGTATATCGGATCCCAAAATAATGGTATTTCCGTCTGGCTGGGAGCATGAAACGCATATTTAGCTCCTTTTTCCCAAACCCATTCGGGAGTCGGTGTTTTAGACATCGGATCTTTCCAGTAGCCACTTGTTACCCACTGCATTCTCAATACTACTTTCTTTTTGTATTTCGCCCACGATGCTATAAACTGATCTATCGAACTCCAATCATATACACCATCCTTTTTCTCTATATTTGCCCATTTTATAGTTCTGACAGCTCCTATGATATATGGATTCTTTTTTACCAAATCATCCTCAGAGCTTTCATAGCTGGCAAAATAAAGCAGTCCCTTGCTATAATCCGTTTTTTGAGCGTTCATTCTTAAAAAAAAGCAAAATAAAAGAGCCAGTAATAGATAAATGTTTTTTACCTGCATAATTATCATTTTTTTAATTGTAATTTTTCATATCCGAACTTAAGAGCTTGTTCATAAGACGGATCATAATCTTTATATCCTTTTGTCCCTTTAAGAACGTCGACGGCATAAACATTCAAATAGTCTGCGTCTATTCTTACTGCCGCTTCCATTACTCCCATTAAGGAACCGACCTGTCTTTCTATATTACCAGAAGCCAATGCCATCTCTTGGAAAACAGGAACCTGCTGTTTCCATTGTCTAAATAGCTTATAACGCCCACCATTTTGATTCTGGTAACTTGAAGCTTTTATTCCATTCTGCCCAACCATCACATGACACTCTACAGAATATTCACCAAATAACTGAAAATAATCTTCTTCAGGAAACAGCCCCCCCCGATTAAGTGAAACAAAAGTAAGTACATCGCTATACATCGCAGAAATAGATGATATCCAATTCTTGACAGTACTTTTCCATAATTCCGGTGAATAAGCCCGCCCTTGACTATCTCTGACTTTTGAAAAATCTTCAAAGAAATTAGTGCTTACACTACCGGTCTTAGGATGACAAGGAAATGTTTCATATCCAGGTGTTGCCGATACAAATAACAAATTCGGATCTTTCCCATAACGATCATAAATAGCTTGCATTAGACGAAGAGCATGTTTATTATATATAGGATCCCAAAATAACGGTATCTCCGTTTGAGTCTTTTCATCATAATAATACTTGGCCCCTTCCTTCCAAAGCCAATCTGGAGATGGATGACGCGCCACTTCATGTGGCCACAGTCCTGTAGATATCCATATCACCCGTATAGCTACTTTTTTACCTCCGGCCGACCATTTCTTGAAAAATTCATCCAACTCGCTCCAATCATATTCTCCTTTACTCTTTTCCAATTCACTCCAATAAATAGTGTAAAGCGCCCCCACAATATAAGGATTTTGTATAGCCAAATCGTCTCGATGTTGTTTCGATGCGAAATAAATCAGTCCCCCATTCGTATTTGTCTGATTCTTAATAGAAGGAGAAGTCTTAGGTGGCGTATTTCCGGTACATGAAACACTCCCCATAACAACACATAATAAAAAAAGGATTATTCTTATCATTTGTCTTTCGCTTTAGATGAGAAATAATTATAGCCATTTTTTAGAGCCTCATCCCATTTTGTATTATAGCAGGAGGTTCCTACAGTTGATTTAAGTACATCTTGAGGATACACATTCAAATAGTCACAATCTATGCGCTTGGCAGCTTCAATAACTCCTTGCATAGAGCCTGTGTTTTGCGTTTCTGCAGCATGAACCATCTCAAAGAATAATTTAGTCTTATTCTTCCATTGGTTAAATAATTTAGTTCTTAGTGCATCATTTCCCTGATAGCTGTTTTCGTGTATGCCGTTTTGACCGACATACATACCATTATCCACGGCTGTTTGACCGAAAACCGGAAAATTATTCCGTCCAAAAAGACTTCCTTGATTCAACGTTACCAAACAAGGGATATCAGTCATTACTTTGGCAGTTTGCTTTATCCAGCTTTTAATTGTTTCTGTCCACAAATCTTCTGTGTAAGTCCGGCCATCACTGGCCGGAACTTTTGAAAAAGATTCTTTAAATTGAGGATCTTTTCTATTGATTGTTCCAAAACGATATGGATTTGTTTCTGCTCCTGGAGTAACATCGATAAAAAGTATCTCCTTATTATTTTTAAAGTGTTTGTTGACAGCTTTCATAAAATTCATGGCATGTTCTCTAAATATCGGATCCCAAAATAAAGCTAATTCAGTATTACTCTCTTTATGATAAGCGTACTTGGCACCAGCTTTCCATACCCATGCCGGAGTAGGCTTTCCAGCCACTGGATTTCTCCAATAGCCACTACTTGACCACATGATACGCAAAGCGACCTTTTTTCCAGCCTTTGTCCAGCGATTCACAAAATCATCCACCTCTTTCCAATTATACTTACCTTGCTCCGACTCTATCACAGACCAATGCATTGTATACAATCCCCCAATAATATATGGATTACTTAAAACTTCATTATTCTCAACATAACCATGACTGGCGAAATAAATCATTCCAGCAGGAGTATTACTATACTTGAATGCAAAAACGCTATTTAAGCAACATAGGCAAATAATTAATGCAAATATTGTCTTTTTCATGACATCTTCTTTTAATTGATATTCCGTTCTTCTTTAGTCAATGGAAATATAGGATTTTGTTGATGAGACTCTTCCATATAACGCAAAGCTTTCTCAATTATTTCAGGTTGCTCTTTGGCCACATCATTAGATTCCGAACGGTCTTTGTCCAATTGGTACACTTCAATCTTATCGGCATCAATATATTTGACAACTTTCCAATTATCAAATACCACAGCCTGTTTATATTCATGTCTCGGTTTTACACGTTCCGAACGCTCGTTAAATTCCCAATATAAATAATCATGAACTTTTTCCTGAGTTTTACCACACAATGTCGGAGCGAAAGAAATCCCATCTGTTTGTTCCGGAATAGGAGCACCAGCCAATTCACAAATAGTAGGCATGACATCCCAAAAAGCGGACAAAAGATTCGTCTGCGATCCCTCTGGAATAGTTCCTGTCCAGCGCACGAGCATAGGTGTATGCATTCCTCCATCATACAAATCACGCTTAAATCCTCTATAGTCACCAGTCGAGTGGAAGAAGCGATAATCATGCCCACCTTCATTGTGTGCCCCATTATCACTGGTAAATACAATTAACGTATTCTCGCCTAAACCAAGTTCATCCACCTGAGCTACTATTTCCCCAACATATTTATCAAGACTCATCAACATAGAAGCGAAAGCCCTTTCCTCTTTGGGCCAATCATTCGCCTCTATCGGCATATCAGCATGATATTCCATCGGAGCATGCATCAGAGAATAAGCCACATATAAAAAGAACGGATTATCTTTATTACTCTTTATGAAATTCTTGGCCTTATCAGTCACCAACCTATCCATATTTATTGGCCGATGACTATTTTCTTCTTCAGTAAGATTGTAATATTTCCCATTTTCATACATAGGCTCAATATTCTTTTTGGAATACTTATCATAGGGTATATGTATTCCATTCTGGTCCCACAAAGAATCTATAAATACCCCATAATGATTTGGAAAATCTGCACTCAATTTGCCAAAATGATAATCAAAACCACGATGGTAAGGAGTTTGATTGGTCAATTCACCTCCTAAATGCCAACGTCCACACATACCTGTGACATAATTTGTCTGATTCTTGATAGCTTCCGGCAGAGTAATATCATTATTGTTGATGGGGGCCACTCCCACTCCGGCAATACTTTTATTACCACGGATACTGCTATGTCCCGAATGTTTTCCGGTCATCAGTATACATCTGGATGGTCCGGAAACCGGTGCTCCTGAATAGTGGTTAGTAAAAATCATACCATCAGAAGCCAGCTTGTCAATATTAGGTGTTTTGATAATTTTTTGACCCAAAATACCAATATCCCCATACCCTAAATCATCGGCTAAAATATATATGATATTGGGAGTTATCTGCTTTTCAGAAGTTGAACCTCCTGCACAAGATGTCAATCCGGC
The DNA here is from genome assembly GCF_000432295.1 of Bacteroides sp. CAG:189. Taxonomy (NCBI): domain Bacteria; kingdom Pseudomonadati; phylum Bacteroidota; class Bacteroidia; order Bacteroidales; family Bacteroidaceae; genus Bacteroides; species Bacteroides sp. CAG:189. Next base: position 83 of record NZ_HF990998.1, on the reverse strand, counting down.
AAATGCAACACAAGAACTTATCGATAATAAATTTTTCATCACTCTATTATTTTTTTAATATTATTATTCTATTATTTGAAATA
>NZ_HF990997.1:18202-29151 GCF_000432295.1 Bacteroides sp. CAG:189 | reverse complement strand
GGCAATCTTTCTCCTTCTCTGTTCAGAGTCAGAAGATTCTCTGTATATGATGCAGTCAGTATCTGATCATTCACCACTTCGTCTTCAAGCTTTAATGTGGCAGAGATATTGTCTTCCTCTACGATATTACGGTTGAATGTAATAGTGAAAGTTTTTGTATCCTTGTCAATATTTGCTTCTTCTCCATTCCCGAAGTCCATAGACGGTGTAGTTGATACTATTTCCAGTTCAGGCAACCATGGTGCTACATTGAATGTAATATTCAATACAGATTCGGAAGTTGTTAATACCAGTGTGTATTTACCGGCAGGCAATCTTTCTCCTTCTCTGTTCAGAGTCAGAACATTATCTGCATATGATACAGTCAGTACCTGATCATTCACCAATTCGTCTTCAAACTTTAATGTGGCAGAGATGTTGTCTTTCTCTACGATATTACGGTTGAATGTAATAGTGAAAGTTTTTGTATCCTTGTCAATATTTGCTTCTTCTCCATTCCCGAAGTCCATAGACGGTGTAGTTGATACTATTTCAAGGCTGGAGAGCCATGGGGAGATGATAAAGTTCTTCCAATAGTTAGCTTCTTTATAAGCATTGACAGATGTTTCTGGAACAAAAATTATACAGGTTTCCGGTACATTGGTAAATGTGTTACTACTCGCTGTCGGCACAGATTCAGATTTGATATAGATGCATTCTAAGGCGGAACAACCATTGAATGTATGGGTTGCAAGGGATGTAATTATACCATTTGCTACTACTTTCTTCAATTGAGAATTGTTACGGAATAAACTGCTTTCAAGTTTAGTGATACCGCTTCCTAAAGTTACTTCTTCCAGAGAGGAACAATTATAGAAAGCAGAACCTCCTAAAGATGTTATGTTGTCGGAAAGAACGGCAGATGTTAATCCCTTACAGCCATAAAATGCATTTGTACCAATAGTAGTAATTGCATTTGTGATGGGGAGTATCTTTAGTCCTTGACAATTATAAAAAGCAGAATTACCTATGTTTGTGATCTTTTCTGAAAGCTCGACTTTTTCCAGATTAGAGCATCCATAAAATGTATAGTTGGATAATGTAGTTATTCCTGAACCTATCTTTGCATGAGTTATTCCGGTACAGTTTTGGAATACATAGGTTCCTAATGATGTAATTTGGTCAGGTACTTCTATTGATGTTAGTTTGGTACACCCTTTAAATGCATAATTATTAATTTGAGTGATATTAGCGGTTAAAGGAAGTGCAGCTAAAGATGTACAATTTTGGAATGCATATTGTCCAATTGATGTAATGTTCTCAGATAACACAATTGTTGCTAATTTGGAGCAATTATTGAAAGTATAATTAGGAACACTGAAAACTCCGGTACCAAGTGTTGCGGATAAAAGTTCCGTGCAGCCGTCGAAAATGCTGGTGCCCATATCGGTTACACTATTGGGTACTGTTACTGATGTAATAGCTTTGCAGCTTTTGAATGCTCCGTTTCCCAATGTTGTAATGTTTTCGTTTAAGGGGATGTCTTTCAATATAGAACATGAAGCGAAAGCGCTTGCTCCTATTTCTGTTACTGAAGGACATTCGATATTACTTAGCGATGAACATGAATTGAAAGTATAATCTTCAATTTTAGTAATACCAGTACCGAGAACTACTGAACTTAAATTTTTGCAGTTGCTGAATGCATAACTTCCTAAACTGGTAACACTATTAGGAATATTCAGACTTTCTACCGAAACTCCATAAAATGCCCGGCTACCGATTGTTTGTAGACCGTTATTAAATTCGATACTATTTAACGGACAACCATAGAAAGCCCAATCGCCAATAATTTTGGTTGTAGAGGGTAGGGTGAGCGAGGGTAATTGTGTATTTGAGAATGCCCGTTCACCGATTGTTTCAAGAGATGTACCGAATGTTACAGTCGTTAGTTTTTTGCAATCTCCAAAAGCGTAATTTCCGATGGACACAAGTCCGTTTCCGAATGAAACGGATGTTAGAGCTTCGCATTTGTTGAACGCATAGTTACCGAGAGTAGTTACTTTATCAGGTATTGTCAGTGTATTTATTTTGGTACATCCTTCAAATGCATAGTTCCCAATAGTCATTGATGATAATTCCAATGTGGATTGGTTTAATTTTTCTTCCTCAAAAGTAATGGAAGAAAGCTCAGTACAACCTGAGAATGCATAGTTTCCGATAGAAGTAAGATTATTAGGGAAAGTTATCGATGTTAATGCTGTACAGCCGTTGAATGCTACGTCTCCGATAGAGTTGATATGACCTAATTCTACATTGATTAATGATGAACATCCGTTGAATGAACGAACCCCTATCTTTTGAAGTGAGGATGGCAATATGATATTTTTTAGTGTACTACATCCAAGGAAAGTAGAATCGCCTAACTCTGTTATTGAGTTTCCTAAAATAACAGAAGATAGTTTTTCGCAATTCTTAAATGTTGAAGAACCGATGGTTTCTACATTGTCAGGGAGAATGATGTCTGTTAATGCTATACAATTTTCAAAAGCTGCTCGTCCGATACTTTTTAATTTATCATTTACAGTAATGGATGTAAGGGCAGAACATCCACTAAAGGTTTCATCTCCGATTTGTTCTACTTCGTTAGGCAATATAATTGATGATAATGCTGTGCAACCGCTGAAAGCTTTTTCTCCTAAAGTAGTCAGATTGTCCGGAAGGATTATAGAAGTTAATTTGTTGCATCCTTTAAAAGCCATATTATCAATGCCTATGATGGAGTAATCACTACCATTAAGTTTGATCGTAGAAGGAATTGTCAGTAATCCGGAATAGGTTATATATGAATCATCATAGGTGACTATTGCGGTATTAGGTTCGCTTCCAGGAATAGCAGTTATGTTTTTATTTCCTACAGTCAAAGTTACGGTATCAGTGGAGATTTCATCAAGGATATTCTTAACAATGCAATAGTAAGAACCTGCATCTTCAACTGTAACTGACGGAATTGTGTAATGAGGAGTTTTTGCATCAGGTATTGCTATTTCATTTTTATACCATTGATAAACAAGAGTATCTCCTTTAAATTCGGGAGCAAAGGTTGCTGATTCACCAGGTGAAACAACAATACTTTCAGGTTGAATTTTTATTGATGGTGCTGTGGGGCCGTTTTTAGCAGCAGGGGCCATTTCTTTCCATGGTTGAGAACTCATGTTAACAGCAAAATTCCATCCATCCCAACAACCGTCTGTTAATTTTCTGCCTGTGGCGCCTACACCACTGTAGCCCCAGGCACTTTCATCTGAACTTTTTAGCCAATAAGACCAATATCCTTGATACCAGCCTGATTGCCAATAATCTTCTGGGTCAAGGCAAGTGAAACCGTCATATCCATAACCTCCGGTGAATATTACGCCCTCTTCGTCCGGATAGTAAATTTTTCCATCTTTTTGAACGGCAAAGTCGCCACTTTTGTTAACATCATATCCGAGACCTGCAATTGTGGAACCATATGCTGTTCCGGTTTCTGTCATACAGAAAAAACGTGGATCAGCAGCTGCAATATCTCTGATCATTTTCTCTCCTGTAGCTTCACCATCCCAACGATATCCCCATACTAAAGCATTAGTTTCTCCTTCTGCATTCCATTGGATAGCTAATGCGGCTTTATTTTTACCTTCGCCAGTCCAATTTTCAATCATTTCCATTGTAAAAGTACCTTCTGCAATAGCTTTCATTGGTACTAACTGTTTTGCGACAGGGTGAGGTTGACCCTGTACTGAAACTTGGGCAGAAACCTGCCATGTGACAAACAGTAAAAGAATTAAAGAGTAAATTTTTCTCATTTTATCATAGTTTAATATTAAAATAAAAATGTTTCTTTTGTTCAAGATTTACAGGCGTAAGAATTTATCACATAGGTTATAATCTAAAAACAATATTCCGATTATTTGTTGCTTTATTTATACCTCGTAAGTTTTTACTGCTTTGTGCCTCCACAGGCAAAAGCAAACTACACATTCCTACTACACATAGGAAACGTTGGAACATAGTTTTTCCCATTAATATTTCTATTTGATAGTTACTTTTCCATCAAATAGCTTCAAAGAGTACCAATATGTATGAATAACCTTTTCTGTACACAACTTTTTGTGTACAAATCAGTGGATTCATAGCTCGTCCTCGAAAGCTATTGAACATGTTGCATGGCAGGTCTTCTGACTCGTTTCCGTGAATAAACGCCTTCCCAATCGGCTTAGAAGCCTCTCAGTGGCATGAGGTAGTGTTCATCACGCTTTTATGAAACATACAGCAACGGGACTGTTCAGGATTCTCACCTGATTCCCTTTTAATCATTTTTCTGAATGCTTGGGAAAAATGAACCAATGCGCGGCAAAGTTAGAAATTTATTAAGTAATAGAGAGAAAAAAACAGATATTTTTTTAATAGATGTATGCGACAGTAATGTTTGGTAGTTATTCTGTTGATTTGAAAACAGAGTAACTATCAAACATGAAAGTACAGAATACCTTATTCTGTTTCAACTTATTGGAACGAATCGTTCCATCTAATTGAAACTCATGGTTCCATCTAATTGAAACGAATGGTTTTATTATGTTGGAACGGATCGTTTCAAGCTATTTGAAACTGATTGGCACTGTATACCTTTTTATTCACTGATTACTTTTCGGTATTCGGCTACTGCCATTTTGGCTGCAAGATGTGCATTGATAAGGTTAGAATGGGCTTGCGTCCACGAAAGTTGCGCCGAAAGCACATCTACCATACTTGCTTTTCCTTCATTATAAGAAAAAGTAGCCAGGTCGAGGTTCTCCTCTGCCAGTTCCATGGTTTCTTGTGCAGTGGTTACTTGATGTTCCGTTTCCGTCAATTTGGTGAGGGCGGCAGAAAGTTCTTCGTTGATATTATCTGTCACGTAGCTCTGCTGTAACTTTTGTATGCCTATATAAGCTTTTTGTTGGCGGTTGGCCTTGAAGCGTGCTCCCCAACGGAAGATGGGAATATTTACGTTCATTCCGAGAATGGGGGTGAAAGAGACATCGTAGCCCATATTGGGCGATGCCGTAGCCCAACCGCCGGTGAGGAACATGTTTATTTGAGGATTGTACTGGCTGAGGGCGGCTTTTCGTTGTGCTTCACTTTTCTGTATGTTGACTTCCGTACTTGCGTAGTCGGCGCGGCGTTGTAATACGTCATCCAGGTTCATAAGCGTTACCGGTTCGCAGATCACTCCGATGGCACACAGGCTGTCTACCGGTGCATTCGGATCTTCGCCCATTAATATGTTCAGTTTCTGCAATGCTAACGTATAATTCTGACGCGCTTTGATGTATTGTAGCTCGGCTTCCTTTTTACGGGTAGAGATCATTAACAGGTCTGTACGGCTGATCATGCCGTCATTGAAACGGTCTTGTATGATGTCGAACTGTTGTTTTACTATTTCTTCATACCGGGCGGCGGCTTCCAGCATGGCACGACTGGCAGCAGCGTTCCAATATACGGCATCGCTCTGATAGTGTATCTGATCCAAAGTGAGTTCCGCATTCAGCCTGTCTAATTTTTCATCCGCTTGCGCTATTTTGTTTTGGGCCCGTAAGGCGCCACCGGTATACAATGGCTGTGCTACAACAAATACCCCCTGATAAGTATGGTTACGGTATTGTCCTGCCGGACCGTCCCATGCATCCATTTCTTTCAGATTCAAGGTGCCTTCGCCTGTAATATCCACTTGTGGCAGGAATCCGGTAAAAGCAATTTTGCGTCCTTCCATGCTTGCCACGCTTTTCAACTGTTGTTGCTTTAGTATCTGGCTATAGTTTTCCACCCGGTCGCGATAGGCTTCACGACTGAGATGTGCCTGCTGTGCTGTGGCATCTATTCCGTAGCACAGCAGTGCAAGTATTAATATCTGAATTCTCATCATCTTAATGTCTATTTATCATTTCTATTTTATTATTTATTCTCATTGTCTGTCATTCCGTTTTGTGCAGGAAGGTCCCCTTTTATTCTGTGAATAGCGCAATAGGCTACCGGAAGTACAAATAATGTCAAAGCCGAGGCTACGAGCAGGCCGCCCATAATAGTAGCTGCCATGCCGCCGAACATGGCATCGAACAGTAATGGCAACATACCCAGAATAGTGGTTCCCGATGCCATTGCTACCGGGACGATACGGCTGACGGTAGCACTGACTACCGCATCCAACGGTGCTTTTCCGGATTTTGTTTCAATATCGATCTGATCGACCAGCACGATGGCATTTTTAATGTTCATGCCGATCAATCCCAGTAAACCGAGAATGGCGAAGAAGTCGAAGGACTTGCCGAGCAGTAATAATCCAAGCACGATACCGATGAAGATAAGCGGCAGCATTAATAAAATGACGATCGGCTTGCGGTAGGTCTTGAACAATAACAGCAATACGGTGAACATCAGGAAGAATGTCAACGGCATGTTTTTGGCTAATGCTTCGTTGGATTCTACTTGGCTTTCCTGTTCCCCGAAATATTTCATGGTGTAGCCTTCGGGCACTTGTATCTCTTTTTGCACCTGCGACCATACTTGGTTGAAGGCAGCAATGGCGTTTATTCCGCGTCGAGGATCGCATTGGGCCATCATTACCATCTGACGGTTATAGTCCTTCACATTCGAGAAGCGGTATTGAAAATCAAAATCCGATACTACTTGCTCCAGACTGGTGGTTTCCGTGCCGGTTCCGAATACGGGTAGTGTGCGCAGGTCGTTTATTTTGAACGAGTCGATTACTGTATTTCCTTTCAGCAGGATAGGTAATACCTGGTCGCCTTTGCGATATTCACCCAAAGTCATGCCATTGGTGCCGATCTGGATGCTTTGTGCCATTCCTTGACGGGATACTCCCAATGGTTGTGCGCGTTCCGGGCTGTATATCGGTTTCCATACTGGAATCTTGTTTCCCCAAGAATTGCGTATGTTGATCAGATCGGGATTGCGGTGCATTATTTCCAGAGCTTTGCTGGTGAGCATTACCAGCGTATCGACATTGTTGCCGATAAAACCGATTTCGATAGCGGCATCTACGGCGGGCGATAATTTGAAAAGACTGGTACGCGTAATGGCATTCGGATAGTTCGCTTTCATGTATGCATCGAAGTTTTCTTCTTGCGCTTTGGTGTATTTACTATCCTTAAGTTCTACCAGTATGTTGCAGAAATTGGGCTTCGGACCAACAGAGGTGGAGGCCAGATAGTAACGCAACGGAGTGCTTCCGAAGGTAATGGATACCTTGTCTACTTCCGGTTGTGCCAGTAGATGTGCTTCAACGGTTTTCATCTCTTTGGCCACTTCGTTGATGTTGTAACCATCGGGGTAGAAAATATCTGCACGGTAATAGGGTTTATCGAGAGAAGGGAAGAAGTTTTGGGGCATCATTCCCATTACTACCAATGAAATGATGAACAGAACCACCATAGAACCGATCGTCAGTACTTTCTTACGAATGAGCACATGCAGGACAGAGGCGAATTTATGATAGAAAGGTTTGTCATACGGGTCTTTGGCACCGGTGGTTGTTTTTGCTTTCAAGATGAAATTACCGAATGTGGTGGTTTGTGTCAATGCCAATATCCAGCTAAGTCCCAGTGAGATAGCAAGGACGATAAACAACGGCTTTACGATTTCTGCCACTGATGAGGGAGCCAGATATAGGGGAAGGAAAGAGCAGATGGCAATGAATGTAGCTCCCAATAGTCCCCATTGCGGACCGGTGGCTCCGTTGATGAGCGCTTTGCGACGGTCTATTCCTCGGGCAATGGCTATTTGTGCGTTGTCTGTCACTACGATGGCATTATCCACCAGCATACCCATGGCGATAATAAATCCGGCCAGGGAAGTCCGGTTTAATCCTACTCCGAAGAAAGACATGATAAGTAATGTGCCGCCGATAGAGAAGATCAGTGAGGAGCCGATGAGCAATCCCGCACGCAGTCCCATCACCAGCATGATAATCACGATCACGATAAGTATGGATTCTATCAGATTGATGATGAATCCGTTGTTTGCATCTTTGGCAATGACATTCTCCAGGTAGAGTGGTTCCAGTTGCATACCCACAGGCATCAGGGGTAGAAGTTCGGCCAGTTTGGTATCTACCATTTCTCCTGTTTGCACTACGTCGCGTTGTGGGTCGGTGGATACACCGATGCCGATAGCACGCTTTCCGTTGACGCGCATGATGGTGGAGGCTGGTTCCATATATCCTTCTTCAATGACGGCAATATCACCAAGCTTCACTTGTCCCGCTTTGGTGGTTATCACCTGATTGCGTATATCGTTTACAGTGCTGTACATTCCGTTGGCAACTACACGCAATTGTTGTTCGCCGGCTTGTATTTCTCCGGTGTTGATAATCTGGTTTTGAGATTGCAGCAAGGAAGCCAGTTGTTTAGGGTCGATACCCATACCTACCAGTTTGTTTACGGAAATAAAGATATTGATTACTTCTGTCTGTACACCGAAGAGGGCCACCTTCATGACACCGTTGGCAGTGACCACCTGTGTTTTAATGCGTTCTGCCCAGTCGCGCATCTCTTCATAGGTGAATCCGTCGTCGGCAGTCAGTCCATAGTAGATACCGAATACGTCACCGAAGTCATCGGATACCGTAGGAACGGATGCGCCATTGGGAAGTTGGGGTTGTATGTTGAGTACTTTTCGTCTTAGTTCGTCCCATTTCTGTGGAATAGAAGAGGCGGCCAAGGAAGGTTGCAACTCAAAGGTTATCTTTGAGATGCCATACATCGACTCGGATTTTATTTTATATACTCCGCTCATACTTTGTATCTCGCGTGAGATAGGTTCTGTAATGAGCCGTTCCACCTCAGCGGGTTCAGCTCCCGGATAGCGTGTCATGATGACCGCCGATTTAATGACGAAAGGTGCATCTTCTTTTTTTCCCAGATTGCTGAAAGAGAAAATCCCTCCGAGGAGCAACACTGCAAGGAAGAAATAAATTACCTTGGTATTATCTAATGAGTATTTTGCTAAATTCATATTATTCAGTAGTTATTATTTAGTAGTCAAGTAGTTAAGTAGTAAGTAGTTGGTAGTAAGTAGCTGGTAGTAGATAGTCGGTAGTAAGTAGTCAAGAATTTGTTTACCAGTTTAAAGTTTTACTTATTTTTTTATATGCTGCATAGCTACTTGCTACTTAACTACTTAACTACTTGCCTACTTAACTACTTAATCACTAATTCACAATTTTCACCGTTTCTCCCTCTACCAATTGGTTAACTCCCGCAATGATGACTTTTTCACCGGCCTTTAGTCCTTTGGTAATAAAGGCTTGTGCTTCTCCGGTGGGAGACATAACGCTCACTTCACGGCGGTTTACTTGATTGCCGTTCAATACCCAGACATACATTTTTTTTCCGTTACTTTCGCCAAATATGGCACTTAACGGAACTACAGTCATACTTTCTTCCAAGAAAGGACCTACATTGGCTGAGAATCGGATGCTACAAGTGAATCCCGGTTTTACATCGTATAAAGCACGGTTGAAGGCCGGGTCGTCAATGGTGATGGTCACCGGTATTCCTGTTCCGTCGGTAGATATATCCAAGTATTCCTCCAGCTTGGCATTGAAGGCTTGTCCTCTATAAGTATCGAATTCTACTTGGAACTTTTGATTGTTGGAACGCAGCAAATATAGATAAGCATCCGGAATTGTGAACTTGATACGTAACTTTTTAGTATTAACCAGTTGTACGATGCCTTCGCCGGAGTTTACGCGCTGATAATTTTCTACCAATCGCGTTTCGATAGAGCCGTCAAAAGGGGCGGTCAGCTTCGTATCACGCATATTGTTGGATGATAATTCGAATGCAGATTTAGCTTTCTGATAGTTCGATAGACTTATTTCATATTCTTGAAGTGAGATGGCCTGGCGTGCCAACAGGCGTTTGTTACGTTCTACTTGGGCGGCAGCTGTCTCGTATGCCGATTTGTCCGCGGCATATTGCAACGCGATGTCTCTGGGATCGATGGCGGCAATCAGTTGCCCTTTCTTTACTTTTTCTCCTTCAATAACCGGTAGGTTGATGATTTGTCCACTCACGCGGAATGCGAGTTTTACATAATCTACAGCTTCTACAATGCCTGAAAAGTCTTTTTTAATTTCCGATCGTGATTCTACAATAGCTGTTTTGACAGGCCGGATAATAGCTTCTTTGTCCTCCTTCTTTTGCCCGCATGCAGTTAGAAACAAACTGAATGACAAGACAATTACATAGTTCTTATTCATACTTTTTATTGATTAAGAGTCGTTTGTCTTACTTATTGAGGTGCAAAGACATAGAGCTTGAAAACTTATAATGGTTTCCAAGTCTGCTTATTGAGAATAATTAGCGATTAATTTCTTCTAATAATTAACTCTTTACCCCTATTGGCATGATAAACAACTTCATAAACAAGTATGTTCAATTCATCTCCTTCTGTCATAGAGATTTTTATTTCGTTTTTTCCGATCTCTACCTGTAGTGTACATCCACGGAAATTTATTTTGAATGTGTATTTATTCCACTTGTCGGGAATGATGGGGTTAAAGCAAAGCATATTGTTTTTTACCTGCATTCCGGAGAAGCCGTGAACGATGGCAAGCCAGCTGCCTGCCATACTGGTGATGTGCAGTCCTTGGCTAAGTTCATTGTTATAGTCGTCGAGATCCAGTCGGGTAGCATGAAGAAAAAGGTTGTAGGCCTTGTTGATGTCACCTATCCGTGAAGCTAAGATAGAGTGTACATAGGGAGACAGTGAAGATTCATGCAATGTCCGTGGTTCATAAAACCGGAAGTTACGGCGCACGGTTTCATCATCAAAATTAGTATAATACAGATACAATCCCAGTAAAACGTCGCTTTGCTTGATATAACAGGAACGTAAAATACGATCCCATGACCAGTGTTGATTGA
>NZ_HF990997.1:0-18150 GCF_000432295.1 Bacteroides sp. CAG:189 | reverse complement strand
TTCCGACGGAATATCGTCTATGGTTTTCAGCTCTTTGTCGAGATAACCGTCGTTTTGTACAAATATTCCTAATTCTTTGTCTTCCGGCAGATACATTCTGTCTATGATCTCCTGCCAATAAGAAGTTTCGGCATATTGAAAATCGGTAATCCTGCGGACACGTGCGTACTCGTCGGGATATTGATGAGCTACCAGTTCCAAAGATTCTATGGTAGATTTTAGGGTCTGTACACACGAGTAGTTGGTATACCAATTATTGTCTACATTGTTTTCATACTCATTGGGTCCGGTGACACCCAGTATCACGTATTTTTGCTTCGGTTGTGAAAAAGAGACGCGTTGACTCCAAAACCGGGAAATGGCTATCATCATTTCCAGTCCGTAGCGGGCAATGAAATCGTTATGACCTGTCATCACCGCGTATTGCATAATTTCATGTACGATGATGTTATTGCGATGTATCTCCTCGAAGGTAATTTCCCATTCGTTATGGCATTCTTCTCCGTTGAAGGTTACCATAGGATAGAGGGCCGCACCATTTTTGAAACCTAATTTCCGGGCATTCTCTATGGCTTTCGGGAGTTGGTTATAGCGGTAGAGCAGGAGGTTTTTGGCTGTTTCTTTCGGGCTGGAGAGCAGGAAGAAAGGGATACAGCAAAGTTCCGTATTCCATTGTGTGTTTCCTCCGTATTTTTCGCCCGTGAATCCTTTCGGTCCGATGTTGAGGCGGGGATCGTCTCCGCGATAGCTCTGGTTGAGTTGGAAGATATTGAATCGGATACCCTGCTGTGCTTCGGGGTCGCCGTCAATGGTTACGTCCATTTCATCCCAGATATTTTGCCATACTTCCCGGTGGTCTTGCAAGAGTTTTTCCCATCCTTGGCTCTTGGCATTTTTACTTTCGGTTACAGCCTGTTCCACAAGTTCCGAGCGGTCGTAATAGAGAGAGGAAAGGATAGCGGTATATTTGATGAGAGTGATCCGTTCACCGGGTTTTACATCGGCACCTGCACTAAAACCGGTCAGTTTTTCCTTTTCTATTTTTATGGGACTGGTGTTTATTTCTTTACTGTTTTTGAAGAGTTGATAAGTCAGGGCACAACAGACCTGTGAATCTTCCCGTTTGGTTTGTGTCCATAGATAGGCATGTTCGTTGGTTGTTTCCGCACGGAGTATGTTCCACATTTTTTCATTGAAATTGGATGTCTCGTGTTTTACATCTCCATTGATATAAGGAACGATTGAAACTTTGCCTTCATAATTTACGGAAGTCACGCTATATTTGATAAGGCATAAATTTTGATTAGCCATGCTGTTGATGTGCTCCACATGTATTTTCAATGTGTTTCCTTTGGGAGAGGTCACTTCAAAGTCACGATAGGAAATACCCTCTTTCATGTCGAGCTTTCGTTCGAATTGCTTTATGTCCCATTGCGAAAGGTCTACTTCTTCATCGATCAGCCTTAAATAAATTCCACTCCAGTCGGGAGCGTTCGGAATACGCGAAAAGAAATGTGGATATCCGTTTTTCCACCATCCCACTCTTGTACGGTCTAAAAAGCTGATGCCTGCCACATAAGAACCTTGTAGACTGTCACTACTATAAGTTTCTTCAAAATTACCCCGTTGTCCGAATCTTCCGTTTCCTAAGCTGAATATACTTTCCGAAGCACGTAGTTTATCTGCGTGAAACCCTTCTTCTATGATATTCCATTCGTCGGTCTTGAGAAATTTTTTCATGGCATTCTATCTCTAATAATTATGTTGGTGCGGGAAAGATACAAAAAATGTATTAGAATAGCGTGCCGAAGATCGAAATCTTATTATATATTTTACTTTATATACTACAAAGGGCATGAAGATTGCGGTTAAAATATGCCCCTTCATGCCCTTTGTAGTATATATAGCGCTTCTTTATGAATTTTTATTCTTCATGGTGTGCTATGGTTTCTTTAATGAAAAATACACAAATGGCGCCTGCAATGAGTAAGATACCTGCCAATACAAGCATGTTTACCTGATGGCCTCCCACCAGATGTAATAAACCGCCTCCGACGACTGCTGCCACAATTTGCGGTATACAGATCGTTCCATTGAATAATCCCAAGTAGGCTCCCATGTTTTTACCGGATATTGAATTTGTCAGGATAGTGAAGGGCATTGCTAACATAGCGGCCCAGGCACATCCGATAAGTAGATAGGATATGAATAGTAAATATTGGTCGGTGAAGAAGAGAGTGGATATGAAACCGATTCCACCGAGTACCAAGCTGATGGAGTAAGCTATTTTGCGTACTTTGAACAAAGGTAAAATAACGGCCCATATCACGGAGCCGATTGCTTGTACTGCAAACAATACGCCTACCCAGTTGCCTGCCGCCTGATAACCTTCGGCTTGCACATCGGTGGTATTCCATACCGTGTCGGCTATTGCACCGTTCGTATAAGTCCACATATACATAAATGCCGCCCAACAGAAGAATTGCACCAAACCGACTGTCCAAAATACTTTCGGGGCATGTTTCAGTAGATGAAGGAAATTGCTTTTCTCTTTCTTTTCATCAGCTGTGATACCGTGGAATTCTTCAAATTCTTTCGGGGGCATTTCTTTTACTTTCACCGTAGTATAAATGACGCAGAGAATCAGGATGGCCGCTCCGATGTAAAACGAATAGATCACAGAATCGGGAACTGTTCCTTTGTCGGCTATATTGCTGATACCTATCCAGGTAAAGATAAACGGAAACAGATAGCCTACGAGACTGCCCGCATTGCACAGGAAGCTTTGGATGGAGTAGGCGAGTCCTTTTTGCTTTTCGTTGACCATATCTCCTACAAGCATTTTGAAAGGCTGCATGGCCATATTTATGGAAGTATCCAAGAACATGAGCGATACTAATCCGAAAATCATGGCTGTGCTTACTGCCATTCCAAAACTTCCGGCATTAGGTAGCAGGCACATCACTAATACGGCAATCAGCGAACCTACGAATAAATAAGGAATACGTCGTCCGAAGCGTGTCCATGTTTTATCGCTGGCCGAACCGATGATCGGTTGTATGATGATACCTGCCAACGGAGGCAAAATCCAAAAATAACTGAGACTGTGAGGATCGGCTCCCAATGTGGCAAAGATACGACTGATATTAGCACTTTGCAGGGCATAGGCAATTTGTACGCCGAAGAATCCGAAGCTGATGTTCCACAACTTCCAAAAACTTAAATCAGGTTTTATTTTCATGGTAGTAATAATGTGCCAATATTCCGATGTGCAAATATGCCAATTGAGATACGGCACTCTCTTTTATTAGTTAATTATTTTATTTTCTCATTCTTTCATTTTTCTCATTTTCTCCAATTGGCACATTAGTACATTGGCATATTGGCACATTATTTTGTCGTTCCCCGTACTACCAGATTGGTTCTTACAATTTTATTTGTACTTTTTGAGTTGGGATTATCCTCTATTTTATCGATAAGGATATGGATAGCGCTTTTTCCAACTTCTTCTCCATGTTGTTCTATGGTGGTCAGCTTGGGATCAGTGCTTTGTGCAATGGCTCCGTCGGTAAACCCACAAATCGATACTTCATCAGGAACCTTCAATCCTACCAGTTTGCAGGAGTATAAGATACCCGAAGCCGTTTCGTCATTAATGGCAAAAAAACCGTCCGGGCGGTCTTCTCTTTCCAGTAAGTCGGGAGTGATGGCAATAGCCTGTTCACGCGTATCACAAAGTTTGATCATACTTTCATCTACCGGGATTTTGTACTTCTTCATGGCATCTAAGTATCCGTTTCTCCGGTTCTTGGATATTTCGAGATGGGGTGCGGCGCTATAAAAGAAGATACGTTTACAGCCGGTCTGTATCATGTACTCTACGGCAGAAAACGAACCGGCATAATCGTCTACTACTACCCGTTCGGTGTTAATGCCCGTACAAATCCGGTCGTAGAAAACGATCGGGATATTATTATCGAGTAATTCTTGATAATGATCATATTGGGATGTATCTTTGGCAAGTGAAGTAATCACTCCGCAAACCCTTGCTGCAAGGAAAGAATGGACTATCTTTACTTCCTGCTCGTATTTTTCGTTGCTTTGTGCCACGAGGATGTTGTATCCTGCCTGGGAAGCCGTTTCTTCAATGCCGCTTAATACACAGGAAAAGAAGTGGTGCACTAATTGCGGAATAATGACTCCAATTGTATTGGAACGGCTTGTACGCAAGTTTAATGCCAATGCGTTGGGCTTATAATTATGTTCGCGCGCGTACTTATGTATTGCTTCTCTTGTCTCTTGACTGATATCCGGATTATCCTTCAATGCCCTTGAGACGGTGGAAGGTGATACCCCTAATTCGCGGGCGATGTCTTTGATGGTAATTTGCGGTTTACTCATTTGTATCTATTAGTTTCAGTCAAAGGTAATTAAATTCAAGATGCGCGCCAAGTGAATATTCTCTAAGCTTTGTTCTCAGATTACAAAAATAGTGCAATTGATAATAAACTTTCTGTTCGCTGGTCATTTCTGTGATAGAATAAAGTGCAAACGTTTGCATATGCGTGGGTAGTTTTTGATTATAAAATCAAAAGTCTCGGTTATAGATTATAAATAAGGGAATAGAAGTTTTTTATTTGGCAAGAGGAACTTTATAGCCGATTAAACAATTTTTTTTCTTTGAAAATCTCCTCTAATTTGATAAAGACTGACAGGCTATTTGTTCACTCCACAATGTCGGATTGCTGTTTATTGCAGTGCAAACGATTGCGTAGTTGCAAGTGCCGTTTTTCATCTTTTCTCATTCTTTTCGTGGTTAATAGCCCTATTTTTGTTTCGTCGTTAAAAGGGAGTTGGCGTTACATTCCTGTTTCGATTAAGAGAAAATTATATTAATTTATATTGTTAACTTTAACTTATTAAATGCATGAAGCAAGTTAATCTTAGAATCTATCAAACGATTCTGCCCTTGTTATTCGGGCTTTTCTTGTCATTAGGCGCTTTTGCACAGCAGGTCTCTGTTAAGGGGCATGTGAAAGATGCAACAGGTGAACCTGTCATTGGTGCAAATGTGTTAGTAAAAGGAACTACCAACGGTGCCATTACCGATTTGGATGGTAACTTTGTTTTGAATGCTCCTCAAAACTCTACTATTGTTGTATCTTTTATCGGTTATAAAACTGTAGAGGTGAAAGCTGCTTCCTCAGTGGTAGTTACCCTTGAAGATGATTCACAAGTGCTGGATGCAGTTGTGGTAATTGGCTATGGTACGGTGAAGAAAAACGATGCAACAGGTTCGGTGACAGCTATTAAACCGGATAAGATCAGTAAGGGTATGACTACGAATGCACAAGACATGATGACGGGTAAGATTGCCGGTGTCAGTGTGATTTCCAATGATGGTACACCGGGTGGCGGCGCTACGATTCGTGTACGTGGAGGTTCTTCTCTGAATGCCAGCAACGATCCGTTGATTGTTATTGACGGATTGGCAATGGATAATGATGGAGTAAAAGGACTTTCAAATCCTTTGTCCATGGTAAACCCGAATGATATTGAGACATTTACAGTCTTGAAAGATGCTTCGGCTACTGCTATTTACGGTTCGCGTGCATCTAATGGTGTAATCATCATTACTACCAAGAAAGGTGCTGCCGGATCAGCTCCCAAAGTTTCTTATGATGGAAATGTGTCTTTCGGTATCAGACGCAATTCGCTGGATGTGATGAGTGGTGATGAATTCCGTGAATATCTGTCGGGTGTATATGGTGGAACGGATAAGATCCCTTCACCGGGTTTAGGCACGGAAAATACCGATTGGCAAGATCAGATTTATCGTACAGCTATAAGCCATGACCATAATGTGACGGTTTCCGGTGGATTGAAGCATATGCCTTATCGCGTATCATTGGGGTATACCAATCAGGAAGGTATTGTGAAAACTTCTAATTTTGAGCGTTTTACTGCCAGTGTGAATGTGGCTCCTTCATTTTTCAATGATTATCTGAAATTTAATGTGAATGCCAAAGCAATGGTGGCTAAAAACCGCTATGCCGATGGTGGTGCGATCGGAGCTGCTGTAGCGATGGATCCTACACAGCCGGTGTATGGTGATGGCGAAAAATTTGATACATTCGGTGGTTTTTGGCAGGCTATCCCCACTCAGGAGGAAGGCAGTCTTCCCTATGGTGACCCTAATTGGCTGTATACTAAAAATGCAAATGCCACTCAGAACCCGTTGGCATTGCTTGAACTGAAAGATGACCGGTCGAAAAGTAAGAGTTTCGTAGGAAATCTGGAGGCTGATTATAAGTTCCATTTCTTCCCTGATATGCGTATTCATGCCAATGTCGGTGCCGACTATTCGGAAGGACGTCAGAATACCGTTATCTCTCCGTATTCTTATTCTAATCATTACTTTGGATGGGATGGCTCGGAATATAGCTATAAATACAATCTCTCCGGAAATGTTTACTTGCAATATTCCAAGACATTGGAAAATCATTTTATTGATGTGATGGTAGGTGCCGAAGAACAACATTTTCACCGTACCGGCTATTCTGTAGGACAGGGTACCCGCCAGGATAATGGTGAGGCTTACAATCCTACTCTTCGTAAAAACAGTGCATTTGGATATCACAGTACGCTGGTCTCTTTCTTCGGTCGTTTGAACTATACTTTATTGGACCGTTATCTGTTCACTGCTACTTTCCGTCGCGATGGTACTTCCCGTTTTAGAGAACATTGGAGCAATTTCCCGTCGGTAGCTTTGGCTTGGAAAGTAAAGGAAGAAAAATTCCTGAAAGATGTAGATGTATTGTCTGACTTGAAAGTCCGTGTAGGTTGGGGTATTACCGGCCAACAGAATTTGGGAGATAATCTGGACTTCCCGTTTATGCCGCTTTATACGGCCAGCGGTAATGGTGCTTACTATCCGTTGGGTGATATTTATTATACAACTTCACGCCCGAAAGAATATAATAAGGACCTGAAATGGGAAGAAACCACCACTTACAATGCCGGTTTTGACTATGCTTTCCTGAACGGACGTATTTCAGGATCGATCGATTATTACTATCGGGAAACGAAAGACTTGATTAACACCGTAAAAATTGCCGCCGGAACGAATTTCAACTCACGTCTGATAAGTAACATCGGTTCGTTGAAAAACACCGGTCTTGAATTTACGATTAATGCTAAGCCGATTGTAACAAGAGATTTTACATGGGATTTGGGATATAACATTACTTGGAACAAAAATGAAATCACAAAACTGACAGGTGGTGATGATCCTGATTATTTTGTAGCAGCCGGCGGTATATCCAAAGGTACAGGTGCTAATATTCAGGCACAGAAAGTTGGTTATGCGATTAATTCATTCTATGTATATCAGCAGGTTTATGATAAAGACGGTAAGCCTATTGAAAATACATTTGTCGACCGTAATGGCGATGGTATCATCAATGCTTCCGATAAATATATTTATAAGAAACCTGCCGGTGATGTATTGATGGGTTTGACTTCGAAAATGATTTGGAAGCAGTGGGATTTCAGTTTCTCGTTGCGTGCGAGCTTAAATAACTATGTATATAATGATGTATTGGCTGCAAATGCAAGTATGGGTACTATCTTTTCTAATGGTGCCTTTAGCAATCGGCCGATTGCAGCTGTACAGTTAGGCTTTAGCGGTGAAGGTGATTACTATTATTCTGACTACTTTGTACAGAATGCTTCTTTCCTGCGTTGTGACAATATCTCTTTGGGATACTCTTTTAATAACTTATTTAAGAGCCCGGCATACGGGGGAATAAACGGACGTATTTATGCAACGGTACAGAATCCGTTTGTAATTACAAAATATGACGGACTTGACCCGGAAATAGGAACCGATAGTAATAAGAATATGGGTATTGACAATAATATCTATCCGCGTCCTACGACCTTCTTGCTCGGACTTAGTCTTCAGTTTTAATTAGTAACCTAAATAATTGATTATATTATGAAATTTAGATATTTAAAATCATTGATTCCTGCCGCACTCTCCTTATCGTTGACCTTCGGTATGGTGTCTTGTGTTGGTGATTTGGATATAAGTCCGATTGACCCGCAGGTGAGCGGTAATTTTTCTCAGGATGAAGTTTTCACCAAACTTTATGCTTCATTGGTATTGACAGGTCAACAAGGACCTTCCGATAAGCCGGATATTGCTTCGGACGACGAGGGGAATACGGCTTTTTATCGTGTGATGTTCACCGTTAACGAATATGCTACCGATGAAATGATCTGGACTTGGATGGATGCCGGTATCCCCGAGTTGATTTTTATGAGGTGGAACTCTTCTCACGGTACTATTGAGATGTTGTATAACCGTTTGGCTTATAACATCACTCTTTGTAATTTCTTCCTTGACCAAGTAGAGGGACAAACGGATGAGACAACAGTGAGACAACGTGCTGAAGCTCGCTTCCTCCGTGCACTGTATTACTATTATTATATGGATCTGTTCGGAAAAGCACCATTTAAAGAACACTTCTCCGAGGAGTTGCCGGTAGAAAAGAATCGTGCAGATTTGTTCGCTTACATCGAAAGTGAATTGGATGCGATTGAAAATGATATGTACGAACCGGGTAAAGCTCCTTATGGACGTGCCGATAGGGCAGCCAACTGGTTGCTGCGTGCCCGTATGAATCTGAATGCAGAAGTGTATACAGGTACTGCGCAATGGGGTGAAGCTGCTGAATATGCAACGAAAGTGATTGGATCGGGATATGATTTATGTGATAATTACAAAGAATTATTTATGGCCGATAATGGTGAAAATCCGGAGGCACGAAAAGAGATTATTTTCCCGCTTCGTCAAGATGGTATCCGTACAAAATCTTATGGCGGTTCTTTCTTCCTGGTAGCTGCCACCCGTATTGCGGGGATGCCGTCGTGGGGAACCAATGCTTCTTGGTCATGTATCCGTGCCCGTAAATCTTTGGTGGGCAAATTCTTTAAAGATCCGGAAAGAGCTCCTTTGACTGAAAGTACGGACGAATTGATTGCTGCTGCAAAAGACAGTCGTGCCCTGTTTTACTCAGGTAAGGGTGGCGGAGAGCGTCAGGTTACTTTGGAAACGGTTACTAAATTTACCGATGGATTCTCGGTTGTGAAATGGACGGGGCTTACTTCTACCGGGCAGAATAGTAGTGACCCGGATGTACCCGATACTGATATTCCTCTTTTCCGTCTGGCTGAGGCTTATCTGATTCGTGCGGAAGCTAACTTGCGTCTTGGAACAGTTGCTATGAGCGATATTGCAGAAGACTTGAATGTATTGCGTCGTCGTGCCGATGCAACGGAATTTGAAAGCGTGACATTGGATGATATTCTTGATGAAAGAGCCCGTGAGTTATATTTCGAAGGATTCCGCCGTACGGATTTGATTCGCTATAATTATTATACAACGAACAGATATCTGTGGGATTGGAAAGGTGGCGAAGCTGAAGGCACTTCGGTAAGTTCTATCTATAATGTTTATCCGATTCCGGCAGCAGATATTACTGCCAATCCGAATATGCATCAGAATACTGGTTATTAATCGTTTATTCATCATTTAAAACGCTTATTATAATGAAAAAGATATATAGTATATTCATGATGGGTCTTGCCGTACTTGCTTTCTCGGCATGCGAAAGCGATAGAGACAGTAACCCCACGTTATTGGAGCCTGATACATTCGTGTTGAATGTTCCACCTTATGCCGAGAACAATGTATATGATCTGGAAAACTCGGAAGCTATTGAGTTTACATGCTCACAGCCGGACTACGGTTTCCCGATTGCCACTACTTATACTGTGCAAATGGCACTTGATGAAAATTTCACAGAAGATAATGAAGAGGCCGGAACGAAGGTCAACTATGTGACGCTTTCCACTAAATATACTTCTACAAAAGTGAATGTAGATGCGGTTGAGTTTGCATTGGGATTGGTTGAGTTGTGGGGAATTGCAGGCTCCGGTGAGCTGCCCGACACTCCTATAACCCTGTATGTTCGTATGCAGGCAGCCCTGACTTCTAATGGGAGTGGTGCATGTACTTCTAATGTGATTGAATTACCCAGGGTATTGGGATATAAGGCAGAGGCTCCTGTCACGTTGCCGGAAACGATGTATCTTATTGGTGGCTTTGCAGAATCCGATTGGAATACATGGCTGGAGATGACTCCGGTGACAGGTAGTACGGGTAAATTCTCACGCGTGGTAACTTTTGGTGCAGGTGTCGCCGGTACAATGAAGTTCAATATGAATCCGGGTTGGGATGGAAACCAGGTAGCCTACTTTGACGGGCTGGTTCCGGAAGAGTCTAAAAAACTGGCAGATGTCAGTGGAGTAGACGATGGCAATGGTGGTTTGAATATTCAAATCGGAAATGCCGGTACTTACGAAGTGGTGGTAACTGTTAAAGTTGCCGGAACCAAACTTGCCTATACTCTGGACTTTTACGAAGCAACGGCTGAATAACTTTTGTAACTTTAAAACGAATAAGAAACATGAAAAAGATATCATTATATATGTTTTCTCTTCTGGTGCTGGCTGGTTTTTCGGCTTGTGATGAAGATTATACGGACTGGGCCAATCCCCAGTCCAATCCCCAGGAGGAATCTAAGAGTGGCATTACTGCACAGGTAGCGGGTGTAACTTCGGAAGTCGTGATGGATACGTATGCAGAGGATTCTGTAGTAATTGCCAAGTTGGAGTCTCTGTCCGGTTCGGACGAAATCGTAGGTTATAAATTGCAATTGGCAGGCAATGATAAAACATTAGACATTCCGTTTGCCGAAAAGGACGGAGCTTTGAAAGTGGATGCTGCGGAACTGGAATTGCTGACGATGCAATTATACAACAGCCGTCAGGCTGTGGCGCGCGATATAGCAGTAAAAGTGGGAGTTTCTGCAATGGCTTCCGATAATCAGGCTGTTTCTGTCGATGTGGCTGATATTAATATGAAAGTGACTCCTGTCACTCCTCCTGCGATGGAAGATGAGTATTATGCTTTGGGAGATATCTCTTCGTGGGATTTGGCCGGAGCTTTGGCTTTTACACGTGATGCGGACGATGATGCCATCTTTACGTTGGAGTTTACAAACGAAAAGGAAGACAAGGCTAATTTCAAAATATTCCCGAAATCAGGAGCTGCCGGAAGCATTGATTGGAACAAGGCATTGGGCGCAATGAAAGACGGGGATGCTTCTGCATCCGGCCTACTCGATTTTACGGATCAGAAGGGGCAACAGGCTGGAGCTATCGGTCTGGAATTGCAAGGAAAGGTAAGAATTACGATCAACGTAAAAGATTATACATACACAATTAAAGAAGTAAGCGATTTGCCCGAAACGATGTTTATCAACGGCTCTGCTTATAGCTCGGATTGGAATTGGAATGATGCTTGCCAGATGATTCCTGTGACTCAGACTCCCGGTATGTTCTGGAGTATGCAATATTATAATGCCGGTGAAGAAATCAAATTCTCTCCGGTGGCCGGTTGGACAGGAGATTTCGGCTTCTCTACAGATATAGTAACTCCTGCTGCCATCGAACTCGCCGGATTGACTGATAAGGGTGGTAATATTCTGATTGGCATTTCCGGTTGGTATATAGTGGTTGTTACTGTCGATAAGGTAGGTGGCAAGAAAGTTGAATTCTTGAGACCGGAGGTCTATCTTTTAGGTGGATTGGTTAATGGCAGTTGGAACTGTAATGAAGAAACATTATTTACTGTACCTGCAGATAAAAACGGTGATTTTGTCTCTCCTGCTGCTACTGCAGACGGGGTAGCGCGTATCTGTTGTACAGTGGCCGGAACTGGTAATTGGTGGAAGAGCGAATTTACGTTGGATATGAAAAACGATGCTTCGATTGTTTATCGTGAAAACAAGCAGGTTGGTGATAATCTTGGAGAACTGGGTTATGAATGTCCTGTAAATGCCGGTCAGAAAGTGTATGTGAACTTCACGAATGGTAACGGAACAGTAAAATAGGCATTTGTGAATAAATAAATGAATATGGAAAGGCTGTTTCTGTGACCGGAAGCAGCCTTTTATGATAAATAAGGAGGAATTTATGAAACGATCTTACGTTTTGTTAGGATTTTGCATTTGGGTAATGTTCATTGCAAAGGCTCAAATAGTGACAACGAACCCTGCCTTTCCTATCGAAGGAAAGGCGGTGACCCTCATTTTTGATGCTGCACAAGGTACTGCCGGATTAAAAGGTTATACGGGGGATGTATACGCGCATACGGGTGTCATTACAGATCAGAGTGAAAAAGAATCTGACTGGCGATATGCTTCGGATTGGAATGTGAATGTTGCAAAGTATAAGATGACTTCTTTGGGCAATAATAAGTGGGAACTGAATATTACCCCTGATGTTCGTAGTTATTATGGCGTTCCTGTCGGTGAGAAAATTCTGAAAATGGCATTTGTCTTTCGTAGCTCAGACGGCAAAAAGGAGGGAAAAGATACCGGTGGCAAGGATATTTTTGTGGATATACATGAAACAGGACTGACAGTTCGTTTCGATCAGCCTTCCGGAATGGCGACCTTGAATAGGGGAGAAACACTGGCTATGAAAGCATCGGCTTCTATGGTGGCAGACATGAAACTGTTTGTTGGTAATGAACCGATAGCAACTCAAAGCAATGTGAAAGAGATCACTGCCGAGCATACTTTTTTGCAAGCCGGTAATTTCGAGATACGTGTGGAGGCCACGATTGGCGGACAAACGGAGACAGCTACACGGACGGTGAACGTGTTGGGTGAGACAGTGCAGGCGCCGCTTCCGGCAAATGTGCGACCAGGAATTAACTATTTGAGCATTCACGAAGCTACTCTTGTGCTTCAGGCACCCAAAAAGAAGACTGTTCATGTGGTAGGGGATTTTAATGATTGGAAATTATTGCCGGAGTACCAATTAAAACAAGACGGAGAGTTTTTTTGGATTACGTTGAATGGCTTGGAGAGAGAAAGGGAATACGCTTTTCAATATGTGGTGGATGGTACTATTTATATAGCCGACCCGTATGCGGATAAAGTTCTCGACCCATGGAATGATTCGTATATTCCATCTACTGTATATCCTGATTTGAAACCTTACCCGACGGGGAAAGCCGAAGGGATTGTTTCTGTGCTTCAGACAGGACAGACGCCTTATCAATGGCAGGTAACGGATTTTAAAAAGCCGGACAGGAATCAATTAATGGTATACGAGATGCATATTCGCGATTTTACTTCCGAACATTCCTTTAATGCGGCGAAAGACAAATTGCCCTATTTGAAACAGTTGGGAATCAATGCCATTGAACTGATGCCGGTTAATGAGTTTGAAGGGAATAGCAGTTGGGGATATAATCCTTCGTTTTATTTTGCGGTGGATAAGTATTATGGAACTAAAAATGATATGCGGGCTTTTGTTGACGAATGCCATCGGCAAGGGATAGCAGTGATTATAGACTTGGTATTGAATCACAGTTTTGGGCAGTCTCCATTCTATTTGCTCTATCGTGAGGCGGATGGGACTCCGTCGGCAGATAATCCCTGGTATAATCAAAAGTCTAATATTCCTAATGCTGCTTTGCAGTGGGGATATGATTTTAATCATCAAAGTACGTATACCCGTGCGTTGGTGGACAGTGTGGCCGGTTTCTGGATGAAAGAGTATAAAGTGGATGGTTTTCGATACGATTTTACTAAAGGATTTTCCAATACTTCGCAGGATACATGGGCCAATAAATATGATGCGGAACGTATCGCAAACTTGAAGCGGATGTCTTCGGAAATCTGGAAAAGGAATTCGGATGCTTATGTTATTATAGAACATCTGACGGAGGGTACTACGGAAGAGAAGGAATTGGGAGAGGCCGGCATCATGCTTTGGAGAAACATGAATCATGCGTATTGTGAATCGGCTATGGGATGGCCGGATAATTCTAATTTCTCAGGATTGTATGGAGGTACATCCAATATGCCTGTAAACAGTTTGATGGGATATATGGAAAGCCATGATGAAGAACGTACTTCTTTTAAAGCTTGGAAATGGGGGATTGAAAGTATAAAAGGTGGTGAAGCAAGTGCGAACCCGACGACTGATAATAATTTGGAGAACCGGATGAAGCAACTTGCTACGAACGCTGCTTTCTTCTTTACCGTTCCGGGACCTAAAATGATTTGGCAATTCGGAGAATTGGGATATGATTATTCAATAAATAGTAATTCGGACGGTACGGTTGTCGATGATAATGGTGCTTATCGTACTGATCCCAAACCTCTTCGCTGGGATTATTTGGAGAATTCCGCACGTAAAGAGTTGTATAATGTTTATAGTAAATTGATGGATTTGCGTCTGTCATATCCCGAACTTTTTTCCCCTGATGTTATTTTTAGCTGGAAAGTGAGCGGCAATACAAATTGGAATAACGGCCGTTTTATAACTATAACTTCAGGAGATAAAAGAGTGGTTGTTGTCGGGAATTTTACCGCTGTCCCGGGTAATTATTCAGTAACATTTCCGCAAACCGGTACTTGGTATGATCTGATGGATGAAAACGCTACGTTGAATGTAACGTCGACAACTCAAAGTGTACTTGTTCCTGCCAATGAATTCCGGCTGTATACTAATTTTAAGCCGGCATTGACGGGAATTGAGGAGACTGTTGTCGATTCAGCGAGTCTGCAAGTGTATTATGATAGCAATTTGGATGAGTTGGTCATAAACACAAAAGCGGTTTGGGTTGAAATCTATTCCGTTAACGGTATGATGGTACAGCGACAGGAAAACGTGTCTTCTTTGGGGCTGTCAGTGCTGCCATCGGGGCAGTATGTGGCTCGGATAAAAGACAATAAGGGAGAAGTGGAATCTTGTAAGATTATTAAGTGAAAATAATGCTTCCCTTATATGCCAATGGATCTTTCGGCACAATAATACTGCCTTTTGATACATTGGCATATATTATTATGGGGCAAGGATTAATGAAATTGAGACGGACTATTCAATAAATAACTTTATTGTACGGGTTCGAATGACAGGGAACTTTTAGTATTGGTGGAATTTCATCCCCCCTGTATAACGAAAAAGAGGAAATTCTTAATTGGAATTTCCTCTTTTTCTATCTCTTTAAGAAGAGTAGATTATTTTTTCTTGCGGTCACCGTAACGGCTCATGAACTTATCAACACGACCTGCTGTATCCACCAATGTAGATTTACCAGTATAGAACGGGTGAGAAGTATTAGAGATTTCTATCTTCAGTAACGGATAAGTTTCACCTTCAAACTCGATGGTTTCTTTCGTGTTTACTGTAGATTTTGACAAAAACATATCGCCATTTGACATATCTTTGAATACTACCGGACGGTATGATTCTGGATGAATACCTTTTTTCATTTCAGTATTTGTTTTTTAATTATTATATCGTTTACTATTTGGTAAGAATAGTGTAATGGTCATTTTCAGTGCGCAAAGATAATGCTTTTCCGTGAAATAGAAAAAAGTTTTTGAAAAAAACGAGCTATCTCACTTTTTTTTTAGACTTTTGCAGAAAACAAAGAGATTTATTGTATGAAGAAATTGATTGTAACAACTGTTATCTTGCTGTTTGCAGTAATTGCCGGACAAGCTCAGGAGAAGAAAAAAGGATTGTATAGCGTAGCTTTTTATAATCTTGAAAATCTGTTTGATACTATTCACGATGCCGGTAAGAATGATTATGAGTATCTTCCCGATGCACCGAAACGATGGAATACAGAGAAATATGTGTCAAAGTTGAAAAATCTCTCGAAAGTGATCAGTGAACTGTCACGGGATAAAGTTCCGGAAGGACCTGCTGTTATCGGAGTGGCGGAGGCAGAGAACAGACGTGTTTTGGATGATCTGGTCGGCCAGCCGGCACTGGCTTCCACAGGATATCGTGTCGTACATTATGAAGGGCCGGATAAACGGGGGATTGATTGTGCGCTGCTGTATGACCCGAAACAATTTACAGTTTCATCCAGCAAGTTGGTTTTGTCGCAGCCTTTTGAGGGTGATACGATACATAAAACACGTGGATTTCTCATCGTGAATGGAAAACTTGCCGGTGAGCCGGTCTGTTTTATTGTTAATCACTGGCCTTCACGCGGGGCGGCCGAACCTGTACGGATTCATGCGGCACGTCAGGTGCGTACCTTGACAGACTCACTGCAACGTGAGAATAAGAAATTAAAATTGATCGTAATGGGGGATATGAACGATGACCCGATGGATAATAGTATGTTGACTCTTGGAGCCAAAAAATACAGGAAGGAAGTCGGAAAAGGGGATTTTTTCAATCCCTGGTGGGAAACGCTGGAGGATAAGGGAGTAGGAACGTTGCTTTATCGGGGTAAATGGAATCTTTTCGACCAGATTGTACTATCTTCTGCGCTATTGAAGAAGAAAGGATTGAAATATGATCATAACGAAGTTTTTATTCGCGAATATCTTTTTCAGCAGGATGGAAAATACAAAGGTTCTCCTCTGCGGACACACGGGGGAAAACTGTGGCTGAACGGTTACAGTGATCATTTGCCTACCATTATTTATCTGAAGAAATAAAAACCGTCTTTGCTACATCGGGATTACAATCAACTCTTAAATGATATTGAATACTACAAAATAGGATTGATTTGTACTCTGTAGCGGGGATATTTCTTACGCTTTGGTTTTGTATTAAAACTATTATGTGTACTTTTGCGTAGAATTTTTATTCACTAACAATAAACTTTTAAACAAAATGGTAAATTACAAAGATTTAGGATTGGTAAACACCAAAGAGATGTTTGCTAAGGCTATCAAAGGCGGATATGCTATTCCGGCTTTCAACTTCAACAATATGGAACAGATGCAGGCTATCATCAAGGCTGCTGTAGAAACAAAATCTCCGGTTATTCTTCAAGTTTCTAAAGGTGCTCGCCAATACGCTAACGCGACTTTGTTGCGTTACATGGCTCAGGGTGCTGTAGAATATGCAAAAGAATTGGGTTGTGCGCATCCCGAGATTGTTTTGCATCTTGACCACGGAGATACTTTCGAAACTTGTAAGAGCTGTATCGATTCCGGTTTCTCTTCAGTGATGATCGACGGTTCTCACCTTCCTTATGAAGAGAATGTAGCTTTGACTAAGAAAGTGGTGGAATATGCTCATCAGTTCGATGTAACTGTAGAAGGAGAACTTGGTGTATTGGCAGGTGTAGAAGATGAAGTTTCTTCAGATCATCACACTTACACTGACCCGGAAGAAGTAATCGACTTCGCTACACGCACAGGTTGCGATTCATTGGCTATCTCTATCGGTACTTCTCACGGTGCTTACAAATTTACTCCGGAACAGTGTCATATCGATCCGAAGACAGGTCGTATGGTTCCTCCTCCTTTGGCATTCAATGTATTGGACGCTGTAATGGAAAAACTTCCGGGATTCCCTATCGTTCTTCACGGATCATCTTCAGTTCCTCAGGAAGAAGTTGAAACGATCAACAAATACGGTGGTGCGCTGAAAGCTGCTATCGGTATCCCTGAAGAAGAATTGCGTAAAGCTGCCAAATCTGCTGTTTGTAAGATCAATATCGACTCAGACTCCCGTTTGGCTATGACTGCTGCTATCCGTCAGGTATTTGCTGAAAAACCGGCAGAGTTCGATCCGCGTAAATATCTGGGACCGGCTCGTGACAACATGGAGAAACTGTACAAGCATAAAATTATCAATGTGCTTGGTTCAGACAACAAGTTGGCTCAGTAAGAAATTATTTGAGATAAGAGAAGCTGTACCTGTATCGGGTACAGCTTTTTTTTGTCATTTATTTCGATAATCTTGTGTTTATGAAAAAGAATTTGTATATATTTGTGGTTTACAATAGATAATTGCTTTGACACACATGTCATTATCCGGTGATAATAGAGTGAAAGCATCACACACGAGTATATGGAGAAACTTCCGGAGAAAGATTCTTTTTGCTTCATTGAGGTATAATTAATCAGAAGGGAGTCAGGAGAAGAATCCGGCGGATGTTATCATCCAATAAACATTGCACTTCTAAGCCGGCTTTTAACATGAGAGTAGAGAAAAATAAAGACTGTTTCTTTTTTGAGGCGG
>NZ_HF990996.1:0-7411 GCF_000432295.1 Bacteroides sp. CAG:189 | reverse complement strand
ACTTGACTACTAAACTACTTGACTACTAAATCACTTGACTACTAAACAACCACTTAACATTTTGGCTACTGTATATAAATTATTCAAGCTAAGGTTGATAATTCTCCCATACCTCCTTTTTCAGTTCCGGGCGGGGAACATATAAGAAAGTATCCGGATTTTTTTCAAAAGTCGTATAGATGGCTTCCCCCTTTACGATGCCGAGGGCGGAGTAATCGGCAGGAGTTTTGCAGATCAGTTCCGATTTCTCATAAAGCGGATTGGCTTGCCACTCTATTTTATTCTTATCGTTAAAGACAGGAAACCAGGCGATGCCTTTATGCCTACGCACTCCCTCGTACTCAAAACCGTAGTCGCGGTCACACCAGGCACCGAATGTCAACGGTTCGTCCGGATTGGCACTGATAGTGGCATGCGCCCAGTATGGGGGGACAATCACAACGTCACCGGGACGGGCATAAACGGCAAAACAACGCCCGGGATTATCCTCGGCAAACTCCTGCATATAGATAATCGCTTCGCCCGACCAGATTTCATAAACCTCCGGAGTAGACCATTGGCTGAATTTGGAAACCCAGTGAATATGTCCCTGGCTACGTATGGGTTCCCGTCCTAATTTTCCGGCGGCATAAGTCACCACCCCATAGAGAAGGTGCATCTCTTTCAGAAGCGGTTCATGGATTTTCTTTCCGACATCCATGGCAATGGCATACACTACTTCGGGACCGTCACAATCGGGATCGGATAAACTCTTGCGGATATCTTTCAGCAAACGGTTCTCTACCGGAGGGCCAAAAACATCGGGACCATAAACGAACCCCATGGGATTCGTTGTGGGTTCTATATCAAAACCTGGATTAAATTTCATACTCAAAATCGAATTAAGGATTGTGTTTAACAAAAGCTTTAATAGTAGCGCACTGCTTACCTGCGGATTCTCCATAAGGGCGGATCGTATATTCTTTCACCGATTCCGGCACGATAAACGTCTCGGCATAATGAACAACAAACGGCTCGAACCCTCCTGTCGGACTTTCCACAATGGCCTCTCTCCCTTCAACCAGATTGAGAACATTCACACTGCCGTCCGTCCGGTGCAATACGGGAGCGGTAAACCAATGACGGCGGGTTTCGATGAACTCGTTTTCGTGCAAACCGGTACGTTCTTCCCTCCAGCCTTCGCCCTCGGCCACCGGCTCTATACGATTGAAAATCTCTTTTCTGACCCAAGACTCCGTACGGTTCCATTGAATGACTTCCTGCCCGTGCTTTATATTGATGGGACGCGGACGGCCATCCAGCCCGAGACGTCCCCAATCCCAAAGCTTGAAAGTGAAGATATAAGGAGTCGCACTGATTTCAAGCACCATACCGTTTGTTCCGGAACAATGTATCGTGCCGGCAGGTATCAGCAAATGGTCGTGCTTCTTAACGGGATAGCGACCCACGTATTTCTCCGCATCGAAGCAACCGCTTTCCTGCGCTTCATTAAGGGCATCAATCATCTCTTCCGGTTCGATCCCCTCTTTCACCCCCAAATACACGGTAGCATCTTCTGCCGCATCCAACATATAATAGCTTTCGTCCTGCGTGTAGTGCATACCGAACTTTTCCTGTATATATTGTGTCAGGGGATGTACTTGCAGACTCAGATTTCCTCCCTCCATCGTATCGAGAAAATCGAAACGGATCGGAAACTCGTCACCGAAACGGCCATATACCGGATTGCCTAATAAACGTGCCGGATAAGCAAAAACAAGATCGATAGAAGGTAATTCGAAACGTACGTCTCCAAAACCGAGATAAAGACTGTTTTCCTCGGGGACACAATCGAAACACCAGGCAAAATTAGGCACCTCCCGGTCGAGGTCACATACCTCTTTCATCCATTGTCCGCCCCAAGGTCCCGGATCGAAAAAAGGAACGACCCGGAAGGGGGTACGGGAAGCCTTTTCCAGTCCGGCTTCTATTGCCTTTGCAGTCGCCATCTTTGGATTGCCGGCAGTATTCGTATCGAGTACATAATCCCACTTCTTCATCAGTTTCTTCTTGAAGCGGTCACAAATACGCCAGTCTACAAAAAAGGCACGCTTGTATTGCAATGAAGCACGTTCTTCCCTATTGCTGATGCCGACATTCGATACCTCGTTGCGACGGAAACGCATCTGTATCTCCCAACGGGCCATATCGGCGTACACCAGCAAATCATACGAAGGCTGTACGTAAGCCGCACCGACCCCATAGACAAAAACAATGCCTTCTGTAACGGCAGCAATCTCCGAACGGATACCCGACAATTTATCTCCGTCGAAATAACAGTCCATGTTCTGACGGGTCATATAACCGAAAATCTCGTCTTCCGTGATGTCCTGCTTCAAGATGGCATCTATCTGTTCCGGAGACTTCATGGCATCCGCCGAAAAGAACCAACGGGAAGCCGGGAAAGCAGACTGCAAAGCCGTAACCACCTCTTCATCCGATACTCCCTGGTAACATTCCAGCACCACGACCTTTACTTTCTTTCCGATCTGCGACAGGTCTTTCTCCAGACGATCGGAAATAGCTCTCCAACCCACCCGGCACTCTTCCTCCATACCCGGCACGTTCACCACCGGATACTTATCATAATTAGATTTCTCATTAAAATATCTGTTCATAGCATTTTTCTTTTTTTATTGTTGACAACGTACACGAAATTCCCAAAAGAGCGGCATTATCCCCCAATAAGGAGGCTCTGATCTCTACTTCATTTTCCGGCGACCAAACCAGACGGTCGATCCGTTCTTTCAGATAAGGCAATATGATATCCGCACTACGCATAATCCCGCCGCCTATCACGATGATCTCCGGATCATAAGCATGGATGTAATTGATAATGGCCGCCGCCCATACATCCATGCAATCCTGACATAAAAGAGTAGCTTCCGGCTCTCCCTGTCTCATTAAACCGAACAGGGTTTTAAAGTCGTAAGAAGAAGCTTTCGCCTTATACTCATTGCTGATCTTGGAATGGGTACGGATAATCTCCGGCAGGAAAAAGGAAGAAGCCATTGCTTCCACACACCCGATATTTCCACAAGTACAACGCCGTCCACGATAGTCCACGACGATGTGTCCGCCCAACGACCCTGCCTGATAATGAGTTCCTTTTATAATCCGTCCATCCAGTACGACCCCGGTACCGATTCCCGTACCAATGGTCATCATTACCATGTTCCTGCTATTTCTTCCGGCACCGAAACACCACTCTCCGGCAAGTGCCAGGCGGGCGTCATTATCGATAATGAAAAGAGTTTCCCAATTCCTGTAAACCCACGAAGCCAGATCTATGTCACAGGCATCATCGTATTTATCATTGGTGGAAGTCACCCTTTTCTCCTTCGGATTGACCATACCGGGAAAGGCCAGCCCTATGCCGGAAAGCTCTTCTTTCGATACCCTCCATTTTCCTAACAACCGGTCTATTACCGTCTTCATAACAGGAAGATTGTCGGCCAGACTCCCTGCTTTGGCGGGAAACGAGTTGAATTCAAGGATTTCCGCTCCTTTCACCAAACCGATCTTGATAATGGTACCTCCTAAATCTATTGCTATACAATACATTGCCGGTCAGATTAAATGAGGGACACCATTCACTTCCATCAATCTGGCAGAGAATCCGTTTTCTGCAATCTCGGCATAATTATGCCCGGCGTCCGAAGGCCAGCAGGCAGCAAATGAGAAAAGGGAGCTTCCCGTATTTGCCATCCGATGGGCTACTCCTCCCGGAATGTAATGCAAGCTGCCGGGAAATACATGTTCGGCCCACACATTACGCTGCCCGTCCATCAGAATCAGCATACCTTCGCCCTCCAGTCCCCAGTAGAATTCCGCACGGTCGACGTTGGCATGATAATGTCCTTTCGTCATCATGTACTCATTGCCGACTTTCCCCGGATACAGATAGGTAATGCCGAAGTACAATCCGCCCGGAGTTCCTTCTTTTTCGGGTAAAAAACTGCTGACTTCATAAGCAAGCTGATTCTGGGGCATTCGTTCGAAAGCTTCCGCATCGGCAAAGATGCCTTTCAAGTCGGATAAATTCCGGGAGATTTTAAGGACATCGCGTCCTACCAGATTCTTATCGGTAAAGAACAGTTCCGGAAAGACAATTTTGTTATTTTCCATAATCACCTATATTTTAAGATTCCACATATAATTCGATGGGAACAAAGGTAGGCCATAGCCATAGGCGGTCTGTCTCCTATCTTCCCCGATAATTATGTTATCTTATCATTTATACAGGTATATGGATTTTAATTGATAATATTCCAGAATATAGCCTGAATAATTCACACTCAGTAGTCAAGTAGTAAGTAGTCAAGTAGTTAAGGAAAATGCATCAGACAAGTCATTTCTACTTACTACTTATCTACTTATCTACTTGACTACTTACTACTTGATTACTGATCATAAATCATTCAGGTACAATTGTATTTTTGTGTTTTATGTATTTTTTCTGTTATTTCCTTTGTCCTTTCATTATTTCTATTTTACTTTGTGGCGCAAAGTACTTTTTATATGGATAAGAATAAGGCATTAGAATCGGTTAATGAGATAAAGGAGTTGATGGAGAAGTCCTCCAAGTTTGTATCTCTCAGTGGAATAACAGCTGTAATGGCAGGTGTATATTCATTTGTTGGCGCTTATGTAGTGGGCCGGGTTTTCAATTCAGAGGCTTCTTTGGCGGAGATGGTTGTTGTGGCTTCGCTGATACTGATGGCCTCGGTTATTACGGCTTGTGTGCTTTCCGTATATAAAGCGAAGAAGACCGGGACAAAGTTATTCAGTCGATTGACATACCGGACTGCCTGGAACTTTTCGCTTCCGTTACTTGTGGGTGGATTGTTCTGTATAGCCTTGCTTTTGCACGGGAATTATGGGGTGATTTCTTCAGTGATGCTGTTGTTTTACGGATTGTCTTTGGTGAATGTATCCAAGTTTACTTATTCCAATGTGGCATGGTTAGGATATGCATTTCTTGTTTTGGGTGTGATAGATTGTTTCTTTGAGGGACACGCACTGATGTTCTGGACCATCGGATTCGGAGGCTTTCATCTGTTGTATGGTATATTGTTTTATTTGCAGTATGAAAGGAGCAGGTGATTGATGTTAGAAGGATTCCAAAATATAAATAAAGCTTTTGAAAGCAAGGTGCGGTTGGGGGTTATGGCGGTCTTGATGGTGAATGATGAGGCTGACTTCAATATGCTCAAAGAACTGCTTTCACTGACGGATGGTAATTTGGCGAGTCATACCCGCGCTTTGGAGGAACTCGGTTATATTATCTGCTCGAAAACTTTTGTAGGGCGAAAGACAAAAACTTCTTTCCGGGCGACACCTCAAGGGAGAACAGCTTTTAAAGAGCATATCGCGGCATTGGAGAGCCTGTTAAAATCTACTTAATACATTTTCTTTCACTTTGAGAAGGTAAACTATATAGAAAACTAAACCAGACTTAATTAATTTACTAAACACTATTCTACTATGGACAATTTGAATGAGAATTTAAACGGAATGGAGAAGCCGGCAGGATGTTTTCATCGTTTCTCTAAAACAATCAAGGTGGTGGTTATTGCCGTATTGGTACTGCTGCTGTTGATACCGATGGTGATGATTGAGGATATGATCAGGGAGCGCGGACGGACACAAGTGGATGCCATCGAAGAAGTTAGCCAGAAATGGAGTCTTGCACAGACCATAACAGGTCCTTATATCAATTTGCAATATCCTGTGGTGTCGGTGGATAATGGAAAACAGAAGGTAAGTATCAGTAATGTACTGCTGTTTCCTGATGAATTGTTTATAGACGGACAGTTGCGTACGGAGATTTTAAAACGGGGTATTTATAAGGTAAACGTTTATCAG
Organism: Bacteroides sp. CAG:189; assembly: GCF_000432295.1. Classification (NCBI taxonomy): domain Bacteria; kingdom Pseudomonadati; phylum Bacteroidota; class Bacteroidia; order Bacteroidales; family Bacteroidaceae; genus Bacteroides; species Bacteroides sp. CAG:189. Next base: position 1,504 of record NZ_HF990996.1, on the reverse strand, counting down.
TCGGAACTGGTTTTTAAAGGCTCATTCAGTCTGGAGGAGCTTAAGAAAAGCGGAGTGGATCTGGACGCGATGAGGTTTGATAGAGCTGCTATCTGTTTTAACTTGACGGATATGAGGGGAATCAACGAGCAAATCAGCATCATGTTGAATGATTCGGTCTATATGTTTGAACCCGGGATGGACCGACGGGGAATAAAAGGTACAGGAGTACATGCCGTTGCCGATCTTACTGCTTTGAAAGAGAATAAGAAGCTTCCGTATGAGATGAAAATTAAATTGAAAGGTTCGCAATCCATTAATTTTAGTCCGCTTGGGAAAACGACTAAAGTGAATCTGAAAGCCAATTGGGGTACGCCGAGTTTTACCGGTAATTATTTGCCGGATAATCGGAATGTTACTGAAAATGATTTCTCGGCACAATGGCAGGTTTTAAATCTGAACCGGAATTATTCGCAGGTGATAGTGGATTATCGGAATACGAGTGCACGGGATATTGATGATTCTAATTTCGGAGTTAATCTGAAAGTACCCGTGGAACAGTATCAGCAGTCTACACGCACTGCTAAATATGCTATTCTTATTATATTGCTGACGTTTACAGTAATCTTTTTTACGGAAATAATGGAAAAGACACGCATTTATGCATTACAATACTTATTGGTGGGGTTAGCGCTGTGCCTGTTTTATAGTCTATTGCTTTCTTTGTCCGAACATGTAGGGTTCAATATCGCTTATCTGGTTTCGGCATTACTGACCATTGGTTTGGTGGGTGGCTATATGTTAGGCATTATCCGGAAAAAGAAGCCGGCCTTTATCATGTCGGGGTTGTTGAGTGTGTTGTATATCTATATATTCATTCTTATTCAGTTGGAAACTTTTGCTCTGCTTGCCGGTAGTTTGGGACTGTTTGTCATATTGGCAGCCGTAATGTATTTCTCTAAAAAGATTGATTGGTTTAATGAATAACTAAACAGACTATTCTATATTTTTGATTTGGATGCCTGAAGAGAAGCGTAAAAGCGACTTTTCAGGCATTTTTATTGCTCATATATCTGTATAGAAAAAAAGGAATAACTGGGGTATGGATATAAAAAAAGGAGCAACGCCTTGCTCCAACCTTTGTTAACCTTAAATCTAATACTATGAAAAACACGATGCAAAGATACGGACATTAGCGAAATCTGCAAATTATCCAAGTAAAAAAGTATGTTTTATAACATCGTTTAAGAAAGTGTATTCTTCAATTAATACTTGATAAGAATTATAAGAGTACTTTGCTTCATTCATGATCTGAAAATGCTTATAGGGCAAGAAAAGTAAATGAGAGGTTTAAATGTTATCTCAACGTTATTTTTACGTTAACGCGGCATATTTTAGCTCCATTGTTCGTTTCTGTGCGGACATCTGTCCGGAAACGAACGTATTCTTAAAATAAATATTTGCTGATAATCAGTTGTTTATGATTTTGGCACAGCTCTTGACTATATAAAAGCGAAGGCGGTTG
>NZ_HF990995.1:0-37283 GCF_000432295.1 Bacteroides sp. CAG:189 | reverse complement strand
TCAAAGTGTTGCGGAATTAAGGTTAAAGAAAATTTCATTTTTTTGGTAGAGTATTGGTTCTATTTACCTGTCGATTCTTTTAATGAGTGCGATTGGGTCGATTTTTTGCGCACAAAAAGGATTGATGACGCATCGCATCAAGGCATCAATTCTTATGTGATTATGACCACTTTAGACTGTAATGCAAGGTGTTTCTATTGCTATGAAAAAGGAACTCCGCGTATTTCTATGACCGAAAAAAATGCACTTGTCACAAGTGAGTATATTCAACGCCATTCTACAAATAAGGTTAAGCTAACTTGGTTTGGAGGAGAACCTTTGCTGAATACAGTAGTAATGGATTTGATATGTCAAAAACTAAATGATTTCGGCATTTCGTACTTTTCGCACATAATCACCAATGGACTGCTCTTTACACGAAACATAGTCAACAAAGCAATAAATGTGTGGAAACTCAAACGAGTTCAAATTACATTAGATGGCACGGAGCAAGTATATCTGCGCGCGAAAGCATACGTTAACTCTCAAGGGTCCGAGTTCCAAATTGTTTTAGACAACATTGAGGCATTATTAAACTCAAAGATAGCTGTCAATATCCGTCTTAATCAAGACGCATACAACACAGAGGACCTTTTAGAGTTACTTGCTATTCTACATAATCGTTTTGGGACTAATCCGTACCTGACAATATACAATCACCTCCTGTTTAATTTCGAGGGAGACTATACACAAGAGCAAATAGGCTGTTATTACAAATTAAAGAATAAACTCACCGTTTTGGAGTATATAAAAGGTTATAAACTTCCTAACGGTATGACCGATCATCAGTGTATGGCCGATAGCAGTCATTCTTTAGTCATAACTCCATCCGGGATAATTGGCAAATGTGAGCATTTTACCGAAGAAAAAATGATTGGTTCGATATTTACTGAAGATATTGATTCATCTGTTCTGAAGATGTGGAACGAAAGATACGACAAGCAAAAGGAATGCAATTTATGCCCTCTTTATCCAACTTGTATAAGGATAAAGATGTGTCCGAATCAGAAAAAGCATTGCTCTGATTTTTATCGTAAAGATAGAATGGAATCTCTTAATATTGCCATCAAATATTGTTACAAAGAATGGAAAATTCACAAAGCTGAATTAACTGGTTTAGAGAACTAAAAGTAAGGATTATTACATTGAAATTAAACTTCTTTGTCCTTTCTCAATTTTCCAATCATACGCCCCCTCTGCAACATCGCCCACCTCTTTGAGTGTGTGGAGATGTTTGATTTCGTCAAAGGGTTGCTTATGTTCTGCATAGCCACACAGCCAGTCACCAACAGCTTTTTGTATTTCAGTCGTTTCCCCATATTTCTGCATCACACTTTTAATGTCAGCGGCTTCGGATGGGGCAAAGATTGACTTATGTTGCTTTGTGCCAAAATGAACAATCGCATCAATTGCTCGTCTGAACACTTCGCTTGCTTGGTAGAGGATATTAGCTATGACATTTAAAATTTTCCGGCTGGCTTCCAAAGCCTCCTGCAACAAACGGGTAGTATTGTCTTTCTTCTTGGTGGCTGTAAGAACCGCTTGGCTGATGCGCTACTGTATGTTTGCTTCCTGCGCTTGAAGCTACCTGACAGTCTCGTTCCTCTCAATGGCTGATGTGCGACTTTGCGCCAAAACCCTGTCTCGCTCAGTTTTGGCACTTCGCTTTTCTTCAACCAATGCCTTTTTATAAAGGAAATTATGAGATATCTATTGTAATGAAGGAATTTTATACAGAGTTTGAACGACCTTTCTCTCCAGCAAGGACATACAATAATTACTATAAGATTGTAATATTAATACTTGTATTAGTTCACTTAATTATTTTAATCTATGTAACTTAGCTAATGTTTAGTTTTACAATCAATAACTGTATTATACTTTACTTTATAAAGTCAATACCCCAACATGGGCAAACGGTATTTATACACAATGCGTGGTACAATAAAGTATATAGTTGCGTGCGTTAATTTATAAGTGATACTTCGCTCATTTCGGTGACCTTCAGGTGACCTTTTCGCATGAAAACTACCGCAAATATACATGTTTTTCTGCAGACCGCAAAACCTACTAATATCTGATTATCGGTATACTTATACACTATGCAATTACATGAAATATCGCACAAAAAGACTCTAATTATATGTTTCTTCTGAAACTGTCTGCTTGCGTGGAAAAATGTTATATCATTTTTCCTTTAAACACAAAGCTTTCTTTTCCAAAATCGGCTTCCGGCAGGGGAGTACCCGGGGCGAATAAGCCGAAGACGGAGGATCCCGAACCACTCATCGCAGCATATATGGCTCCTTTTTGGTATAGCTCGTCTTTTATCTCTCCGATGGCAGGGTATTGTGGAAATACGCTTGCCTCGAAGTCGTTTACTAACCTTTCTTTCCACTCGCTGACAGGCAGGGCGATGGTTTCTTTTAACGAGTATTCCGGCTTATGAGGCTTAATCAGTGAAAAAGCTTCTCGCGTAGATACAAAAATATCGGGTTTTACCAATAGGATCTGATAATCTTTTAAAGAAAGCGTGATAGGAGAGAATAGGTTTCCGATTCCTTCGGCATAGGTTGGCATATTGTTGATAAAGAAAGCACAGTCGGCTCCTAACGCTGCAGCATATTCTTCCAGTTTTTCGGTGGTTAGTCCCAGTTCGAACCTTTTGTTTAAAAGTTTTAGCATGAAAGCGGCATCGGACGATCCGCCGCCCAATCCCGCACCCGATGGGATATGCTTATACAAATGAATATCTACCGGAGGAAGGTCGAACACTTTGTCCAACATCAGATAGGCTTTCACAACCAGATTGTCTGCTGCATTTCCTGTTATTTCCAAGCCTGCCTGATGAAGAGAAAACTTTTGTACTTGCCCGTTGGCAGCAGGTAATTGGCAGTTGTTTTGCACATGTATCTCTAAAGCGTCTTCGATGGGAACGGGATAAAAAACGGTTTCCAGATTATGATATCCGTCCGGGCGTTTCTCTGTGATATTCAACCCCAAGTTTATTTTTGCATTCGGAAATGTGATCATTTTTTTATTTACGATTAGGAAAACTACAATTTACAATTGAAATCTCAGAAACCTGAAAAGAAATTCTATAAAAAACAAAATAGATTCTCATGGTTTATAAGTATCGATGCAAAGTTAGTAAAATCTTCATTTTTCTTTATTTATTCTTCATTATTATATTCTATCTTTGCCATCCCTTTACGAACCGACCGGTCGGTTTGTTTTGGTTTTTAATAATAAATTAGGCAGATATTAAATTGTAAATAGAAAGATGGCTGAACAACAAAAAAGAACTTCCCGTAATACGAAATCCAAAACTCCGCAACCTATAACCGACTATGGACGTATCCAGCCACAGGCCCCGGAATTGGAAGAAGCCGTGTTGGGGGCTTTGATGATTGAAAAAGATGCATATTCCCTGGTAAGTGAAATTCTTCGCCCGGAATCGTTTTATGAGCATCGCCATCAACTGATTTATGCAGCTATTACAGACTTGGCTGTTAATCAGCAACCGGTGGATATCCTTACTGTGAAAGAGCAATTGGCTAAACGCGGTGATTTGAAAGAGGTTGGTGGTCCGTTTTATATAACACAGTTGAGTAGTAAGGTTGCTTCTTCTGCTCATATCGAGTATCATGCGCGTATCATTGCACAGAAATATCTGGCGCGTGAACTGATTACTTTTACCAGTGGGATTCAAAGCAAGGCATTTGATGAGACGCTCGATGTGGACGATCTGATGCAGGAGGCAGAAGGAAAGTTATTTGAGATTTCGCAACGGAACATGAAGAAAGACTATACGCAGATCAATCCGGTGATTAGTGAGGCGTATCAGTTGATTCAGAAAGCTGCTGCCCGTACCGATGGTTTGAGTGGCTTGGAGAGTGGTTATACCAAGTTGGACAAGATGACTTCCGGTTGGCAAAACTCTGACCTTATTGTTATCGCTGCCCGTCCTGCTATGGGTAAAACGGCATTTGTGCTTTCTATGGCAAAGAATATAGCGGTAAATTTCAGGAATCCTGTTGCGTTGTTCTCGCTTGAAATGAGTAATGTACAGTTGGTAAATCGTCTGATTTCCAATGTCTGTGAAATTCCGAGTGAGAAAATCAAGAGCGGCCAGCTCGCTGCATATGAGTGGCAGCAACTGGATTATAAGTTGAAAGATCTGATCGACGCACCTTTGTATGTCGACGATACCCCTTCGTTGTCTGTTTTTGAACTTCGTACCAAAGCGCGTCGTCTGGTGCGTGAGCATGGGGTCCGGATTATCATTATCGACTACCTTCAGTTGATGAATGCGAGCGGTATGGCATTTGGTAGCCGTCAGGAAGAGGTAAGTACTATCTCGCGTTCGCTCAAAGGACTTGCTAAGGAGTTGAATATACCTATTATTGCCTTGTCGCAGTTGAATCGTGGTGTCGAGAGTCGTGAGGGTATCGAAGGAAAACGACCTCAGTTGAGCGACCTTCGTGAATCCGGGGCCATTGAACAGGATGCCGATATGGTGTGCTTTATTCATCGTCCGGAATACTATAAGATCTTTCAAGACGATCATGGAAACGACTTGCGTGGTATGGCGGAAATTATTATTGCCAAGCATCGTAACGGTGCTGTAGGAGATGTGCTCTTACGTTTCAAAGGTGAATACACTCGATTCCAAAATCCGGATGATGATATGGTGATTCCTGCACCCGATGCAGGGGCGATGCCTATAGTGGGTTCACGAATGAATAGTGCCGGTAACGTTCCGCCTCCTACACCTGATTTTGCTCCGCAAGCTGATAATCCGTTTGGCGGAATAGGCGGTGACGGGCCATTGCCTTTCTAAATATTTTTAGCTTGAATTGTTTATATATAGTAGCTAAGTAGTCAAGTAGTTAAGTAGTAAGTAGAAATGTATTGTCTGATGCTTTTCGCTTATCCACTTGTTACTTAGTTGTTTATTATTTATTTAATTAATGCTTAGTTGCTTACTATTTAACTACTCACTACTTACTACTCACTACTTACTACTCACTACTTAACAGCTCACTACTTGACTACTCTGCAAGTGAAGTAAACTAATTGGGATTGTTTCCGGATTTTAAGAAATGATACCGGCTATTTTTGTACTTCATTAATTTTCTATGTATTAAATTTCCTGCCAACCGAAAAAACTTATTAACTTTGCGAATCTTTTTGAGAAATAATAAAAACTTAATGATATGAATATCTCTTATAATTGGCTGAAAGAGTATGTCGCTTGATGGATAATTCCCTGTCATCCAAAAAAACTTTGTAATTTTGCGGGTCACTTTTGGAAACAATAAAAAATTAATGATATGAATATCTCTTATAATTGGTTGAAGGAGTATGTCGATTTCGATTTGACACCGGAAGAAGTGGCTGCTGCGCTTACTTCCATCGGATTGGAAACAGGAAGTGTGGAAGAAGTTCAAACCATTAAAGGCGGTCTGGAAGGTCTCGTTATTGGCGAGGTGTTGACATGTGTGGAGCATCCGAATTCAGACCACTTACACATCACTACGGTTAATTTGGGAAATGGCGAGCCCACCCAGATTGTATGCGGAGCGCCCAATGTAGCTACCGGACAAAAGGTTGTTGTTGCTACCTTAGGCACGAAACTCTACGATGGTGATGAATGTTTTACGATTAAAAAATCAAAAATTCGTGGTGTAGAGTCTATCGGTATGATTTGTGCAGAGGATGAAATCGGTATCGGGACTTCTCACGATGGTATTATCGTCTTGCCCGAACAGGCTGTTCCGGGCACATTGGCCAAAGATTATTATAATGTAAAGAGTGATTATGTGCTCGAAGTGGATATCACGCCCAATCGTGCGGATGCCTGTTCGCATTATGGTGTGGCACGCGACTTGTATGCTTATCTGATTCAGAATGGTAAGCAAGCTACGTTAAAATGTCCGTCGGTCGATGCTTTTGCGGTAGAAAATCACGATCTCGATATTAAAGTAACGGTAGAGAACAGTGAAGCATGTCCCCGATATGCCGGTATTACTGTAAAAGGTGTTACTGTAAAAGAGAGTCCTGAGTGGTTGCAGAATAAGCTTCGGTTGATTGGGGTGCGCCCTATCAATAATGTTGTGGACGTTACGAACTATATTGTTCATGCTTTCGGACAGCCGTTACACTGCTTTGATGCAGATAAAATAAAGGGTGGGGAAGTCATTGTAAAGACTTTGTCCGAAGGTACTCCTTTTGTTACATTAGACGGTGTAGAGCGTAAATTGAATGAGCGTGATTTGATGATCTGTAACAAGGAAGAGGCGATGTGCATTGCCGGTGTGTTTGGCGGATTGGATTCCGGTTCTACGGAGGCAACCACAAACGTTTTTATCGAGAGTGCTTATTTTCATCCTACTTGGGTGCGTAAAACGGCTCGTCGTCATGGATTGAATACGGATGCTTCTTTCCGTTTCGAAAGAGGTATCGATCCGAATATAACTATTTATTGCCTGAAGTTGGCGGCCATCATGGTAAAAGAGTTGGCCGGCGGTACCATCTCCAGTGAGATTAAGGACGTGTGTGTGGCTCCTGCGCAAGATTTTATCGTAGAGTTAGCATATGAAAAAGTAAATTCTCTGGTTGGCAAAGTGATTCCGGTGGAAACAATCAAGAGTATTGTGAAAAGTCTGGAAATGAAGGTCACGAATGAAACGGCTGAAGGCTTGACGTTGGCAGTTCCTCCTTATCGTGTGGATGTGCAACGTGATTGTGATGTGATTGAAGATATTCTTCGTATTTACGGATATAATAACGTAGAGATACCATCTACCTTGAAATCGAGTCTGACTACCAAAGGAGAGGAAGATAAATCAAATAAACTGCAGAATTTGATAGCTGAGCAGTTGGTTGGTTGCGGATTTAATGAAATACTGAACAACTCTCTGACACGTGCTGCTTATTACGACGGGTTAGAGTCTTATCCTTCCAATCACTTGGTGATGCTGATGAATCCGTTGAGTGCTGATTTGAACAGTATGCGCCAGACATTGTTATTTGGAGGGCTCGAAAGTATCGCTCATAATGCGAACCGTAAGAATGCTGACTTGAAATTCTTTGAGTTCGGTAATTGCTATTATTTCGATGCTGATAAGAAGAATCCGGAAAAAACATTGGCAGCTTATGCCGAAGATTACCATCTTGGATTGTGGGTAACGGGCAAGAAGGTTTCTAATTCTTGGATACATGCGGATGAGAATAGTACGGTATATGAGTTGAAAGCTTATGTAGAGAATATCTTGAAACGTCTGGGATTGGATTTACGCAATCTGGTGGTAGGCAATCTTACGGATGATATTTTTGCTGCGGCTCTTACCGTTCATACCAGAGGCGGTAAACGTCTGGCTACATTCGGTGTTGTGACAAAGAAATTGTTGAAAGCATTTGATATTGACAATGAGGTATATTATGCCGATCTGGACTGGAAAGAACTGATGAGAGCGATCCGTTCAGTGAAAGTCAGCTTCAAGGAAATATCTAAATTTCCGGCTGTGAAACGTGACCTTGCGCTGTTGCTCGACAAGAATATCCAGTTTGCTGAAATTGAAAAGATTGCTTACGAAACAGAGAAGAAACTCCTGAAAGAAGTAGAGCTCTTCGATGTATACGAAGGTAAGAATCTGGAAGCGGGTAAAAAGTCATATGCTGTAAGTTTCTTGTTGCAAGATGAAACACAGACACTGAATGATAAGATGATTGATAAAATCATGTCGAAACTCGTGAAGAACCTGGAAGACAAACTGGGTGCGAAATTAAGATAAGAATTTAAAATCAATATATAAAAATATAAACCAATGGGAAGAGCATTCGAATATAGAAAAGCTACCAAGCTGAAAAGATGGGGCAATATGGCCCGTACATTTACGAGAATAGGTAAACAAATCGCAATTGCAGTGAAAGCCGGTGGTCCGGATCCTGAAAATAACCCGCATCTGCGTGCAGTTGTTGCCACAGCAAAGCGTGAGAATATGCCGAAAGATAACGTGGAACGCGCTATCAAGAATGCAATGGGTAAAGACCAGAAGGACTATAAAGAGATGAACTATGAAGGATACGGACCTTTTGGTATTGCTGTGTTTGTAGAGACCGCTACAGATAATACGACTCGTACGGTTGCCAATGTCCGTAGTGTTTTCAATAAGTTCGGCGGCACTCTGGGAACTTCCGGTAGCCTTGACTTTATGTTCAGTTGGAAATCGATGTTTACCATCGCTAAGAAAGAAGGTTTGGAGATGGATGAACTGATTCTTGAATTGATCGATTATGGAGTAGAAGATGAATATGACGAAGATGAAGAGGAAATCACCATTTATGGCGACCCTAAATCGTTTGCTCAGATTCAGAAATATCTTGAGGATAATGGCTTCGAAGTAAAAGGAGCCGAATTTACCCGTATTCCTAATGACGAGAAAGAACTGACTGCCGAACAACGTGCTACTATTGATAAAATGGTGGAACGTCTGGAAGAGGATGAGGATGTTCAGAATGTCTATACCAACATGAAACCGGCAGAGGAAGGCGAGGAATGAAATATGTTTATAGAACCCAGGGGACTTGTAGCACGAATATCGAACTCGATGTAGAAGAGGGTGTGCTGAAAGAAGTGGCTTACTGGGGTGGATGTAACGGTAGTTTGCAAGGTATTTCCCGTCTGGTGACAGGTATGAAAGTTGAAGATGTCATTGAAAAGCTGGAAGGTGTCAGATGTGGACGCCGTTCTACTTCCTGTCCGGATCAGTTGTGTAAAGCGTTGCATGAAATGGGATATTAACCTTGATAGGGCACATAAAAAACGGCGATACTTGAAAAAGCATCGCCGTTTTTTATGAGGAGAATTCTCATTTTGATGTTATTATCAGATTCTATTTGTACATATCCGGTGTGACCTTTACACGGAAGAGTTCTTGCTGAGTCTTATCCGATAGATAGACATATGCCATGGTTACATCCATATCTCTGTACATCTTGAGATCATCTGTGTTTTTGATGATTCCCGGTAGGTTTTCCTCCAAATGTTTTTGAGTGGTTTCCGCTATGTTCGGATCGTCTGCTGCTCCTGTCAGGGTATAATAATAAGTAAATGTATTATCTCCTCCCGTATAGCTTGTGCTATCCATTCGTGTCATTTCGTCTATGGTCATGGGACACTGCTTATTGACTTCCTGAGAGGCTATTTCGAATACTTTTTGTTTTGCTTGCTGGCATGAGGTCAGTACGAGAACGGTAAGGCAAACTGCTGTGATGATCTTTTTCATAATGATATCTTGTTTTTAATAAATAATATTTCAAAGGTAATTGTTTTTGATGAACTGAACAAATGGGCGGATTGTTTTGTTTAATATCATTAAGGTTGGCGGTTCTCATCCAACAAAACCGTGTTAAAAATTGCGTTTAATTTCATTTAATCGTAATTTTGTGCAAACATTAAAAGAAAAGAACAGAACTTTATTATGCAGAATATATTTAAGGATTTAAAACGTAAAGACCATAAACGTTATTTGGGAGGATTGGATGTGTTCAGATACATCGGTCCCGGATTATTGGTCACTGTCGGTTTTATAGATCCGGGTAATTGGGCTTCAAATTTTGCCGCCGGCTCCGAATTCGGATATTCATTGCTGTGGGTGGTTACTCTGTCTACTATCATGCTAATCGTACTTCAGCACAATGTGGCGCATTTGGGAATTGTAACCGGGCTTTGCTTGTCTGAAGCGGCTACTCAATATACTCCTAAATGGGTGTCACGTCCTATCTTGGGAACAGCCGTGCTGGCCTCCATATCCACTTCGCTGGCAGAAATCCTGGGTGGAGCCATTGCTTTGGAAATGTTACTCGATGTTCCTATAATTTGGGGAGCTGTATTGACTACTGTTTTCGTTTCCGTCATGTTGTTTACAAACTCTTATAAAAAAATCGAACGGTCTATCATTGCTTTTGTGTCTGTGATCGGCCTCTCGTTTATTTATGAACTTTTTCTTGTAGATATAGATTGGCCATTGGCTGTGCAAGGATGGGTTACACCGGCCATTCCTAAGGGAAGCATGCTTATTATTATGAGCGTGCTTGGCGCAGTAGTGATGCCTCACAATCTGTTTCTTCATTCGGAAGTGATACAGAGCCATGAATATAACAAACAGGATGACGCTTCTATTCGGAAAGTTTTGAAGTATGAATTGTTCGATACGCTTTTTTCAATGATTGTGGGATGGGCCATCAACAGTGCAATGATCTTGCTTGCTGCCGCTACTTTTTTTAAAAGTGGGATACAAGTAGAGGAGCTGCAGCAGGCAAAATCACTGCTGGAACCTTTGTTGGGCAGTAATGCCGCCATTGTTTTTGCTTTGGCTTTGCTGATGGCAGGTATTTCTTCTACGATAACGAGTGGAATGGCCGCCGGTTCTATCTTTGCCGGAATATTTGGTGAATCATATCATATAAAGGACAGTCATTCGCAGGTGGGAGTCATTCTCTCGTTAGGCATTGCTTTGTTATTGATATTTTTTATAGGCGATCCTTTTAAAGGACTGATCATTTCACAAATGATTCTGAGTATTCAGTTGCCGTTTACCGTATTTTTGCAAGTGGGGTTGACTTCTTCTAAGAAAGTAATGGGCAATTACGTCAATAGTCGTTGGAGTACGTTTATACTTTATACAATTGCGATAGTAGTTTCTATATTGAATATCATGTTGCTGTTTTCTTGAATGAAGAAAGCAAGAAACAGGTTGTCGTTGTTGGATGGCGACATTAACTTTACCCGGTAAAATTGGATGATTATGAGTAATAAACAAGACGAAATTAATTTTGCCCGTGTGGCAGACGCCATTGAATATATTACCCGAAATTACCGGGAACAACCTTCTCTGTTCGATGTAGCGGAGGAAGTGAATGTAAGTATCCATCATTTTCAGCGGCTATTTACAGAATGGGCCGGAGTAAGCCCAAAGAAGTTTTTGCAGTATATCAGTGTCAATCATGCCAAGAAGATTTTAAGAGAAGGACAGGGAAGCCTTTTCGATGCTGCTTTTGAGACGGGACTTTCCGGTACGGGGCGTTTGCACGAACTTTTTATCCATATCGAAGGGATGACCCCGGGAGAATATAAAATCGGTGGTCGTGGATTGACCATTAACTATCGTTTCGCAGAAACTCACTTTGGGGAAATGCTGGTGGCATCTACCTCTAAAGGGGTATGTTATATGGCTTTCTGTGATGACCGGGAGCAGGTGTTGGACGAGTTAGGACATCATTTTCCGTATGCTACGTTCGAAAAGCGTCCGGATGAATTTCAAGAACGTGCCCTTGCTGTCTTTTCTATGGATTGGACGAATATAGATGAGGTGAAACTTCACCTACGGGGTACTGAATTCCAACTGAAAGTATGGGAAACATTGCTTAAAATACCGATGGGGGCATTAACCACCTATGGAGATATTGCCTGTTATCTGGATAATCCGAAATCCTCTCGTGCTGTGGGGACGGCAGTAGGAGATAATCCGGTTGCTTTTCTTATTCCTTGCCACCGTGTGATTCGCTCTACCGGTGCATTGGGGGGCTATCGTTGGGGGTTGACTCGAAAAACTGCTATGATAGGATGGGAAGCAGCAAAGATTGAGAAATAAAAAATAATGGAATAGCATATAATAGATGTTTTTATGAAAATAATAACTTATAATGTGAATGGCCTGCGGGCCGCAGTAACCAAAGGTTTGCCCGAATGGCTGTCACAGGAGCAGCCGGATGTTCTCTGTCTGCAAGAAACTAAATTGCAACCGGAACAGTATCCGGCAGAAGCGTTTGAAGCATTGGGTTATAAGGCCTATCTGTACTCTGCACAGAAAAAAGGATATAGTGGGGTGGCTATCCTTACCCGCCGTGAGCCCGATCATGTGGAATATGGTATGGGAATTGAAGAATATGATAATGAAGGCCGTTTTATCCGTGCGGATTATGGAGACTTGTCTGTTGTGAGTGTATATCATCCCTCAGGAACAAGTGGCGATGAACGTCAGGCATTCAAGATGGTATGGCTGGAAGCCTTTCAGCAGTATGTGACAGAATTGCAAAAGTCCCGCCCTAAGCTGATTCTTTGCGGAGACTATAACATTTGTCATGAACCGATCGATATTCATGATCCTATCCGAAATGCGACAAATAGCGGTTTCCTACCCGAAGAACGAGAATGGATGACTCGTTTCCTGTCTGCCGGTTTTGTCGATTCTTTCCGTACGCTTTATCCTGAAAAGCAGGAGTATACCTGGTGGAGCTATCGTTTCAATTCGAGAGCGAAAAATAAGGGATGGCGCATAGATTACTGTATGGTCAGTGAACCTGTACGACCGATGTTAAAGGCTGCACGTATATTGAATGAGGCGGTACATTCCGATCATTGCCCGATGATGTTGGAATTGGAAGATTAGAGGATTCAGAGTATGGTGATACTCAGTTTGCGGCTATCTCCTCCATCACGAAACTCACATAAATAAATTCCCTGCCAAGTGCCCAGGTTCAACTTGTGGTTCTTGATAGGGATAGTTACTGAACTACCTATCAGAGACGCCTTTATATGCGCGCTCATATCGTCCGGGCCTTCCAGTGTATGCACAAAGTAAGGTGCGCCGTCCGGAACAAGTTTGTTGAAGAACGTCTGGAAATCGTACCGTACATCCGGATCTGCATTTTCATTGATTGTAATTCCTGCCGAAGTATGCTTGATAAACACCACAAGCAATCCACTTTCAGGTAATTCAGGCAGATGGGATATGATGTCACGCGTCACCAGATGGAAACCGCGTGGATAGTGTGGTAACTGTATATCGAGAGTGATAGCCATAATATTACTTCATTTAAATTACTTCTGCAAAGATACTTTTTTATACTTTTGCACAACTAAATGATAGAAATAAAAAATGGAAGATAGAATACAACGAGCTACTCAGCTTTTCAAAAGCGGTTATAATTGTTCGCAGTCCGTAGTAGCTGCTTTTGCCGATATATATGGATTTACGGAAGAACAGGCGTTACGTATGGCAGCCTCTTTCGGTGGCGGTATCGGGAGAATGAGAGAAACTTGTGGCGCCGCTTGCGGTATGTTTCTATTGGCAGGACTGGAAAAAGGTGCGGTTGACGGTGCTGATAAGGAAGGGAAGGCGGCTAACTATGCTTTGGTACAAGAACTTGCGGCTGAATTTAAGAAAAGAAACGGTTCATTGAATTGCGGTGAACTGTTGGGGTTGAAGAAAAGGGCGGAGATTTCGTCTGTTCCGGAAGAACGGACCGAGCAATATTATGCTAAACGTCCGTGTTCCAAGATGGTAGAGGAAGCTGCAAGAATTTGGGCGGAATACCTTGAAAAAAATCGGAAACAAGGCTAAAAAAGCTGTTTTTATTACAGATTTTGCAAAAAAACGACCAATAAAGTGTTATATAACATAAATATAACTATCTTTGCAGTTGAAATAAAATCTGAAAGTTGATATAACTTTCGATTTTTACATCATGTCGAACTTAAATTTCTAAAGCAAATGTTGAAAGAAAAAGCAGGTGAAATTGCAGGTAAAATCTGGAATGCACTGAACGGTACAGAAGGTCTGACCGCTAAGCAAATCAAAAAAGCAACCAAGTTAGTAGACAAAGACTTGTTTTTAGGTCTTGGTTGGTTGTTGAGAGAGGATAAGATCTCTACTCAGGAAATTGAAGGTGAACTTTTCATTCAATTGATCTAAGAAGGTAAATCACTTACTTATAAAAAAATGCGTTGATACATTCTGAATGTGATCAACGCATTTTTTTGTATTCTAATAAATAGAATGTGTTCTGAATGTTATTTATGGTAAGTCGATGGTATTATCTTGTTGCCGACCTTTGCTCTATATAATTAATAACTTGTTTTACATTCCCATTTTTTTCTCTAAATTTGCAAACGAATTGAAGGAATAAGAAAGGAGACATGTAAATGTCCGGCAAGAATTCTTGTTGACGAATCATTAAAAAAATAAGAAATATAATAAGAAAAGAATGAAGAATATACGTAATTTCTGCATTATTGCTCACATTGACCATGGTAAATCAACGCTGGCGGATCGTCTGTTGGAATTCACTAATACGATACAGGTAACTAACGGTCAGATGTTGGATGATATGGATTTGGAAAAGGAGAGAGGCATTACCATCAAGAGCCATGCTATACAGATGGAATATACCTATAAAGGTGAAAAGTATATTCTGAATCTGATCGATACTCCGGGACATGTCGATTTTTCTTATGAAGTTTCACGTTCGATTGCTGCTTGTGAAGGGGCATTGTTGATTGTAGATGCTTCGCAGGGTGTGCAAGCTCAGACGATCTCGAATCTTTATATGGCTATTGAGCATGATTTGGAAATTATTCCTGTTATCAATAAGTGCGATATGGCAAGTGCCATGCCCGAGGAAGTGGAGGATGAAATCGTAGAGCTGCTTGGTTGCAAGCGTGATGAAATTATTCGTGCATCTGGTAAAACTGGTATGGGAGTTGAAGAAATACTATCTGCTGTTATCGAACGTATTCCACATCCGAAAGGAGATGAAGAAGCACCGTTGCAGGCGCTGATTTTTGATTCTGTATTCAATTCTTTCCGCGGAATTATTGCTTATTTTAAAATTTTGAACGGGGTGATCCGTACAGGCGATAAAGTGAAGTTTTTTAATACCGGAAAAGAGTATGATGCCGATGAGATAGGAGTTCTTAAAATGGATATGGTTCCACGTAAAGAACTGCGTACGGGGGATGTAGGTTATATTATTTCAGGTATTAAAACTTCTAAGGAAGTGAAGGTTGGGGATACTATCACGCATATCGCCCGTCCTTGCGATAAGGCCATCGAAGGTTTTGAGGAAGTGAAACCGATGGTGTTTGCCGGTGTATATCCTATTGAAGCAGAGGAGTTTGAGGATCTGCGTGCTTCTCTTGAGAAATTGCAGTTGAATGATGCTTCGCTTACTTTTCAACCGGAATCTTCATTGGCATTGGGATTTGGTTTCCGTTGTGGATTTCTTGGACTATTGCATATGGAGATTGTTCAGGAACGTCTCGATCGTGAGTTTGACATGAATGTGATTACCACTGTGCCGAACGTTTCTTATAATATTTATGATAAGCAGGGACACGTGACTGAGGTACACAACCCCGGTGGTATGCCCGATCCTACGATGATAGATCATATCGAAGAACCCTATATCAAGTCTTCTATCATTACTACTACCGATTATATCGGTCCTATTATGACACTTTGCCTCGGTAAACGTGGTGAGTTGATTAAGCAGGAATACATATCCGGCAATCGGGTGGAGTTATACTATAATATGCCTTTGGGGGAGATTGTAATCGATTTCTATGACAGATTGAAGAGTATTTCCAAAGGATATGCCTCTTTTGATTATCATCCGGCCGGTTTCCGTCCGTCCAAACTTGTGAAGTTGGATATTCTGTTGAACGGTGAGTCCGTCGATGCGCTTTCTACATTGACCCATTTTGACAATGCTTATGACATGGGACGCCGCATGTGCGAGAAGCTGAAAGAGCTGATTCCGAGACAACAGTTTGAAATTGCTATCCAGGCAGCTATCGGTGCTAAGATTATTGCCCGTGAAACCATTAAGGCTGTTCGTAAGGATGTAACGGCTAAGTGTTACGGGGGAGATATCAGCCGTAAACGAAAGTTGCTTGAGAAACAGAAAAAAGGAAAGAAGCGTATGAAGCAGATCGGTAATGTGGAAGTGCCTCAAAAAGCGTTCCTTGCCGTACTGAAACTTGATTAAGCCTTTTTTATGATAGCTAAAAAGGGGGTGTATCTTGAACAAATACCGTTGTAAATAGTTTTAGATACACCAGGTAATTGCCATCTGTCTACAGAGCTTTCCCTGGCAATTATTTTAACATATACGATACAAAATGAGAAAAGTTCTGTCGTTTTCGGTTTTCTTGGTAGCCGGTCTTGTCTTGTCTCAGTCTCTGCCAGTGTTGGTAGGAACAGAAGGAATTGGTGCAGTAAGAACCGTTGCTAATATATTGCTTTATGTCTGTCTGAGCTTCATTATGATTAATGTGGGCAGGGAGTTTGAAGTAGATAAATCTCGTTGGAAAAGTTATACGCAAGATTATTTTATTGCGATGGCCACGGCTGCCATGCCTTGGTTTCTGATTGCACTCTATTATGTGTTTGTATTGCTTCCACCTGAATTTTGGAATAGTTGGGAAGCTTGGAAAGAGAATTTGTTACTGAGCCGTTTTGCCGCACCGACTTCTGCCGGTATTCTTTTCACTATGTTGGCAGCTATCGGTCTTAAGTCCAGTTGGATGTATAAGAAAATTCAGGTACTTGCCATTTTCGATGATCTCGATACCATTCTTTTGATGATCCCTCTCCAGATCATGATGATCGGTTTGCGCTGGCAGCTTATTATTGTTGTCCTGATTGTGTTTTTGTTGTTGTCATTTGGCTGGAAGCAGTTGGGCAAATATAATTGGCGGCAAGATTGGAAAGCCATTTTGTTTTATTCTTTCCTTGTCTTTATCGCTACTCAGTCTCTCTATCTGATTAGTAAAAGTTTGTATGGCGAAGCGGGAAGCATCCATATTGAAGTGCTGCTGCCTGCATTTATGGTAGGTATGATTATGAAACATAAAGAGATAGATACACCGGTTGAACATAAAGTGGCTACCGGAATCTCTTTTCTATTCATGTTTCTGGTAGGGATGAGTATGCCTCATTTTATTGGAGTTGATTTTGCAGAGACTCAAGCTGGAGAATATTCGGTTACCGGTTCGCAGGAGATGATGCCTTGGGGCATGATTATCTTTCATGTACTTATTGTTTCTCTGCTATCTAATATAGGAAAGTTATTTCCTGTCTTTTTCTATCGTGATCGTAAATTCAGTGAACGATTGGCTTTATCCATCGGTATGTTTACCCGTGGTGAAGTGGGGGCGGGAGTTATTTTTATTGCTCTCGGTTATAATTTGGGAGGGCCTGCTCTGCTCATTTCAGTTCTTACAATAGTATTGAATCTGATATTGACCGGTATTTTTGTTCTTTGGGTGAAGAAACTTGCCCTGAGAAGTTATGTGGAATAGCGCAAACTGAGTAATACTTTAAATCTTATTATTAAAACACATATACCATGACTATCTTGCGAACAATGAGACACTTCTCGTCCATGAATATTGCGGCGAGTATTTTGCTATTTCTGACAGCGATTGCTGCTGCTATTATTGCCAACTCTCCAGTGGCTCCTGTCTATCAGGAATTCCTGTCGCATGAACTTCATTTCCGGATTGGCAATTTTAATCTGCTTTCTCATGGAGGTCAGAATCTGACAATGATCGAGTTTATTAACGACGGATTGATGACTGTCTTTTTTCTGTTGGTAGGATTGGAGATAAAACGTGAATTGTTGGTAGGAGAGCTGTCTTCTTTTCGGAAAGCGGCATTGCCGTTTATCGCTGCTTGTGGTGGTATGCTGTTTCCTGTTTTAGTCTATTCATTTGTTTGTGCGCCGGGTACTCCGGGTGGGCAGGGACTTGCTATTCCGATGGCTACGGATATTGCTTTCTCGTTGGGAGTACTGAGCCTGTTGGGAAAGCGCGTACCGTTGAGTCTGAAAATTTTTCTGACGGCTTTTGCCGTAGTCGATGATATTGGAGGTATTCTTGTTATTGCTGTTTTTTATAGCTCTCATGTGGCTTATGGATATTTGTTGGTAGCTATTTTACTTTTAATCTTACTTTATTTCGTCGGTAAACGGGCGGTTACCAATAAATTGTTTTTTCTGGTTATCGGTGTTGTTATCTGGTATCTGTTTTTACAATCGGGCATTCATAGTACGATTGCCGGGGTACTATTGGCTTTTGTAATACCTGCCAAACCTCAACTGCGTGTAGGCAGATATATCGAACGTATCCGGCGTATCATTAATACTTTTCCGGTTATGGGTGAGAATGATATTGTATTGACCAATGAGCAGATAGCACAGTTGAAAAGAGTGGAGTCGGCTTCCGATCGCGTGATCAGTCCTTTACAGTCTCTGGAAGATAATCTTCATGGAGTGGTTAATTATATCATTCTTCCTCTGTTCGCTTTTGTGAATGCAGGAGTGGTGTTCAGTGGTGGAGGAGAAGTGATAGGGGAAGTGAGCATTGCCGTAGCTTTAGGGTTATTGTGTGGTAAATTTCTGGGTATTTACTTCTTTACGTGGTTGGCAGTTAAAAGTAAGCTTACGCCTATGCCGCAAGGTATGGACTGGAAAAACATTGCCGGTGTTGCTTTGCTGGGTGGTATCGGTTTTACGGTATCTTTGTTTATTGCAAATCTGTCATTCGGTGTAACCCATCCGGTATTGCTGAATCAAGCTAAATTTGGTGTACTTTCCGGTACGGCTTTGGCAGGTATTTTGGGGTATATTGTGTTATATCTCGTATTACCGAAGAAAAGATAACCAAAGAATCTGTTTCTTTTCTGAAGAAAAGAGTAAGGCATCATCTTTTTTTGTAGTTTTGTCCACTTAAGCTAACAACTGATTATGATGGATGAATTTAATGATGTTCAGCAAGAACAATGTTTCGATTTCGGAGAGAAAAAGAATACTGCACGAAAAACTATAAAGAGAACTTTGCTTGTAATAGGGGTGACATTGGCAGTTTATATGGTATACTCTATAGTTCATTTATTTCTTTCCCCTGATCGTAATATTCAGCAGGTCTATTTAGTCCCGGAAGACGCTGCATTTATCATTCAATCGTCCGCTCCGGTCAAGGATTGGGAAAAGTTCAGTGGAAGTGAAACATGGCAATGCCTGAAGAAAGCGAAATCTTTTGAGGAAATAACGAAAAGTGTGGAGACATTGGATTCGATTGTTAAGGGCAACAAAGTATTGTTGTCACTTGTCGGTAAGCGGGATATGCTTATTTCAATTCATAAGACTCGTACTTCCGATTGGGATTTTCTGATTATTCTGGATATGCAGAAAGCATCCAAAATCGATTTGTTGAAAGATCAGATTGAGACAGTGCTGACGATGGCTGGCAATTCGGTCACTAACCGAAATTATAATGGTATTAATATTCTTGAAATGCGTGATCCGGATACGCGTGCTATTTTTTATACGGCTTTTGTTGACAATCATTTTGTGGCTTCTTATACATCCAAACTGGTAGAAGCAGCCATTGATTCGCGTGATAAACCCAAAATAGGGCTTGATCGTGCCTTTATCGAAGCCGAGAGGTTGGTTTCCGGCAAAGGTCTTGTCCGGGTGTTTATTAATTATGCACGTTTACCTCAGTTTATGGCTATCTATCTGGGGGCTAAAAACGAGTATATCGATATGTTCAGTAATTCCATGGATTTTGCCGGTCTTTATTTCAATACGGATAAAAAAAGGATGGAAGTGAAAGGTTATACATTACAAAAAGATACAGCCGATCCTTACGTTATTGCTTTGCTGAATTCGGGAAGGCATAAAATGAAAGCGCATGAGATTTTGTCTGGGCGGACAGCTTTTTATACTAATATCGGCTTTAATAATCCGATAACTTTTGTGAAAGAGTTGGAGAGTGCTCTTTCTACTCATGACAAACCGTTGTATGATTCTTATAAGAGTTCCCGGAAAAAGATCGAAGGATTGTTTGGCATCTCTCTGGAAGAGAACTTTCTGAGTTGGATGTCGGGAGAATTTGCCATTACGCAGTCCGAGCCGGGCTTGTTGGGGCATGAGCCCGAACTTATTTTGGCTATCGGTGCAAAAAGTATCAAGGATGCCCGTAAGAATATGGAATTCATTGAAAAGAAAGTTAAACGGCGTACTCCGGTTAAAGTCAAAACGGTTAATTATAAAGATTTCGAGATCAACTATATTGAAATGAAAGGTTTCTTCCGTTTGTTTTTCGGAGGATTGTTTGATAAGTTCGAGAAACCATATTATACATATGTAGATGATTATGTGGTTTTCAGTAATAAGGCTTCGTCTTTGCTTTCATTTGTAGAAGATTATGAACAGAAGAACTTATTGAAAAACACCTTAGGATTTAAAAATGCATTTTCATATTTGAATTCGAGTTCGACTCTCTTTTTGTATACGGATGTGCATAAGTTCTATTCTCTGCTGAAACCGATGATGAATACTGCCACATGGAATGAAATACGGGCCAATAAGGAGGTTTTGTATTCATTTCCTTATTGGACAATGCAGATTGTGGGTAATAAGGAGTCGGCTTCTTTGCAGTATGTGATGGATTATAGTCCATATGCTCCCGAAGAAACTATTGCTGCGATTGATACGGATGAAGAAGATGAGGAAATGGATGGGGATGTTGCTACGGAAAAAGAGCAAATGAGTGAACTGAAGCGTTTTTATGTCGAGAAGTTTGAAGGAAATGTTTTGCGGGAGTTTTATCCGGAAGGTGCACTGAAAAGTGAAGCAGAAGTAAAAGAAGGGAAACGTCATGGACGTTATCGCGAATATTATGAAAATGGAAAACTGAAACTTCGCGGGAAATATGCCAATAACTTACCTAAAGGTACATGGAAGTATTATACGGACGAGGGGGAGTTTGAACGCAAAGAGAAATATTAATTGTTATATTGGGTTTTGATATAGTTTTATTAAATAGAAAGCCTCTGATTGATCAGATGAAAATGTATGCTTATGTATTACTTATTTTTTTCTTAAGAAATAAAATTATGTCAGAATTTTATTTGTAATTTAGTTGTCGATAATCGTTTGTATAGTCTGATTAATCGGGATTGATATATAAATTTTTCTTTGAAATGTTGATATACAGTGAAATAGCTATTGTGTCGATGTTCCATGTTTTTTACACGATTAGCCATCGACATAATTGATGTTATAAAATGGTGTTGTTTATTGGGTAACTTGCTTATTATTAGATGTCTTTTTTTGAATATTTAATGTGTGGCTTAATTGTACCGTTGTGGAATTGAAACGTTGATCCGCTATTGTTTTTAGATATAGTCATACTCGTCTTAATTGTACCGTTATGGAATAATTTGAGATTATCCTTATGTGTAATCTTTTGCTATCTATGTTACTACTTTTTTATTTGTTAAAAAATACAAGAAGAAAACGCGCAATTATATTCTTTTATATCATTTAACATCAGATAATTAACCTAATTTCTATTTTTGAGACCCCAATTCGACAATTCATATTTAATTATTAACCTATATATTTTATATGACTATGCGAACTAATTATTTATTATTTTTAGTAATCATGTTGGGAATATTTCCCTTGAGTCACACACAAGCATCCGATTCTATTTCAAACAATGTAGTACTTTATTCTCCTTACACGAAAATCTCAGTATCGCCCGGAGAAAGTATTAACTACAGTATCGATTTAATAAATAATGGTAGTGAGATTTATAATGAGAATATCTCATTGAGTGGATTGCCGTCCAGTTGGAAATACGATATAAAATCCGGTAGTTGGAATATCAAACAATTAGCTGTACTGCCCAATGAAAAAAAGAATTTCAGTTTAACGGTGAATGTACCGCTAAAGATAAATCGAGGTAATTACAACTTTTTAGTATCAGCCGGCGAGGCGAAACTTCCACTTTCCATTATTGTAGCACAGCAAGGTACCTATCAGAGCGAATTTACAACAGATCAACCCAATATGCAAGGTAATTCCAAGGCAAATTTTACTTTTAGCACTACACTGAAAAATCAAACTGCAGATCAGCAACTTTATGCCTTGATGGCCGATGCTCCCAGAGGCTGGAATGTCATTTTTAAACCAAACTACAAGCAGGCTACTTCTGCACAGATTGAAGCTAATGCAAGTCAGAATATTACTATCGAAATTACTCCTGCTGCTAATACAGAAACCGGTACATATAAAATTCCTGTGCGGGCTGTAACTAAAAGTACTTCTGCCGAGTTGGCATTGGAAGTTGCCATTACAGGTACGTTTCAGATGGAATTGACTACACCGCAAGGATTATTGAGTTCGGACATTACGGCCGGAGATACCAAACGTATTGACTTGGAAATTGTAAATTCCGGTTCGTCTATGCTGAAAGATATTCAGTTGACATCGCGTAAGCCTTCTGATTGGGAGGTGTCTTTTGAGCCTTCTAAAGTTGAATCATTGAAAGCGGGGGCTATTGCCAACGTGACCGCTATTCTTAAAGCTTCATCGAAAGCTCTTCCCGGTGATTATGTGGTGACAATAGATGCCAAAACTCCTGAAGTAAATGCCAATGCACAATTTCGGATAGCGGTCAAAACTCCCTTGATATGGGGATGGATGGGGGCACTTGTCATCGTTGTTACTATTGGAGGCGTTTATTTTCTGTTCCGTAAATATGGGAGGAGGTAGATTATGGGTGAAGAAGTAATCGTACTCACTGATTTGACAAAAAAATATGGGAGCTTTACAGCAGTAGATCATATTTGCTTGTCGGTCGGGAAAGGAGAGATTTTCGGTTTGCTTGGCCCTAATGGAGCCGGAAAGTCGACTACGATTCTTATGATGCTCGGACTAACGGAACCTACTTCGGGCAGCGTCTCTATTTGTGGTATTGATGCAACGAAACGTCCCATAGAGGTAAAAAGAAAAATCGGATATTTGCCCGAAGATGTTGGTTTCTATGATGATATGACGGGTGTTGAAAATCTGGTCTATACGGCTGCCCTGAATGGAATGATACCGGAGAGAGCTCAGGCGAAAGCTAAAGAACTAATGGCTCGTGTAGGGTTGGGTGAACAAACGCAGAAGAAAACCGGGAAATACTCGCGTGGGATGAGGCAAAGATTGGGATTGGCTGATGTCTTAATTAAAGATCCGGAAATAATAATATTGGATGAGCCGACGTCGGGGATAGATCCTGCAGGGGTTCAGGAATTTATCTCTCTTATTAAACAATTAAGTCGTGAGGAAAAGTTGACTGTATTGTTTTCGTCTCATAATTTGGATCAGGTACAAAAGGTATGCGACAATGTCGGTTTATTTAATCGTGGGAAGCTTGTTGCATTCATCAACCTATCCGAATTGGAAAAGGAACATCGCGAATTAACAGATATTTATAATCAATACTTTATGGAAGGAGGATTACAAAATGAATAAAGTAAAACATCCGTTTTGGGTTATTGTCCATAAAGAGATTGCCGATCATGTACACAGTCTGCGTTTTATCATTCTGATAAGCATTATTGTATTGACTTGCATGGGGGCTTTGTATACGGCCCTTACCAATATCGGTGCAGCAATAAAGCCCGATGATCCGGATGGCTCGTTTCTTTTTTTGAAACTTTTTACGGTATCGGATGGAACGCTGCCTTCATTTGTTCTTTTTATTAATTTTTTAGGTCCCTTACTGGGGATAGCACTCGGTTTTGATGCTGTCAATTCCGAGCAGAGTAAGGGAACGCTCAGCCGTATGCTTGCACAGCCTATCCATCGCGATTGTATTATCAATGCAAAGTTTGTGGCAGCATTGATAATTATAGGTGCTTTATTGTTTGCACTCGGATTACTGGTGATGGGGTGTGGATTGATCGCTATTGGTATTCCTCCTACGCCGGAAGAGTTCTGGAGGATTATCCTTTTCATTATCACTGGTATTTTTTATGTGGCATTCTGGTTGAATATATCTATTTTGTTTTCTCTTTGCTTTCGTCAAGCTGCAACTTCCGCGTTGGCTTCGGTTGCTGTTTGGTTGTTTTTCAGCGTGTTTTATGCAATGATAGTCAATGTGGTGGCCAAGGCGTTGAGTCCATCTGGTATGGTGTCCGTATATCATCAGATCAGTTATCAGAAATTCATTTTGGGACTGATGCGGTTGGCGCCCAGTGAGTTGTTTAATGAAGCGACCACGACATTGCTGATGCCTTCTATCCGAAGTCTGGGACCGTTGACAATGGAGCAATTGCAGGGAGCCATTCCCAGTCCGTTACCTTTGGGAGAAAGTATAATGATTGTTTGGTCGCAATTGACGGGGTTGATAGCTGCCACTGTTGTTTGTTTTGCTATTTCTTATATTGTATTTATGAGGAGAGAAGTCCGTTCCAGATAGTATCTTAATATGGATACCCAGAATAAACAGAACTCCGAAAGTTGAATATGAAAACTTTCGGAGTTCTGTTTGTATATAGTGCGGGTATTTGCTTTGTTTATTCGTCCTCCCCGTCGTCAATCGGTAGAATTTTTTGGCTTTCTTCGTGAGGTAGTCGTTCCACTTGGCGGAGCTTTCTTTCAATAGCACGGGTGCGTTTTCCCATTACTTCTTCCAGTTGGTCTCCTGCGCTTTGGAGGTTCTTCTGCACTTTTTCGAGCAAGCCGCCAAATTTACTGAATTCGGTTTTTACCGCTCCCAAAACAGTCCATACTTCTCCCGTCCGTTTTTGGATGGCGAGTGTGCGGAAGCCCATTTGCAGGCTGTTGAGGATGGCACCTAAAGTGGTAGGACCGGTAATTACTATTTTATACTCTTTTTGCAGCATTTCTACCAGTGCTGTCCGGCGTATTACCTCCGCATAGATACTTTCGAACGGCAAAAACAGAATGGCAAAATCGGTGGTAAAAGGAGGATCGACGTATTTGTCATGAATATCTTTTGCCATTTTTTTGATGGTATTCTCCAATTGTTTTCCGGACGATTCGATCAGTACGGCATCTCCGGCTTCGAAAGCGTCGTAGTATTGTTCATATACATCTTTGGGGAATTTGGCGTCGATGGGCAGATATACAGTGCTGTTAGCATCGTCCTTACCCGGAAGTTTGATAGCAAACTCCACAAACTCTGTTCCGCTTTTCTTGGTTTTCACATTGGCATCATACTGTTCCGGGCTCATCATCTGTTCCAGCAATGCCCCTAACTGCACTTCGCCGAAAGTGCCCCGCATCTTCACATTGCTCAGTACTTTCTTTAATCCGCCTACATCCTGTGCCAGAGACTTCATTTCCCCCAGTCCCTTTTGCACATTTTCGAGTTGCGAACGGACTATCTCGAAAGATTGTCCGATGCGTTCGTTCAGCGTTTTTTGCAGCTTTTCTTCTACCATAAGCCGCATGTCGTCCAAACGCTTTTCGGTAGATTTCAGTAGCATTTCCTGTTGACGTGCCATTGCATCGAACTTCTGCCGTTGCAATTCGCCGTTAGTTATCATGTTTTTGTGCAATGCATCCTGTAATTGCTGCATACTTTGATTGATGGTTTGCATCATTTCCATGCGGAGCTCGCGGATGCTGCGGTTCAGTTCTTCGCGATTCTCCTGCATTTGCAGCCGCAAGGCGGTTTGTAATTGTTCGTTTTGTGCCTGCCCATTATTTCTGGTCAGTATCAGAATGATAAGACCGGCCAATAATAAGATGACAACTATGAGTAAAATCAACTCCATAAATCAATAGGTCAGAATTTCGTTTCCGGTTTCTGTTATCAAGATCATATTTTCCCATTGTGCCGATGGCAGTCCGTCATCGGTGCATATGGTCCAGCCGTCTTCATCGTCTACGAACACCTCGTATGTTCCCATATTTATCATAGGTTCTATGGTAAATGTCATTCCCGGAACAATCAGCATGCCTGTACCCCGACGGCCGAAATGTTCCACATCGGGTTCTTCATGAAACTGCATCCCGACTCCGTGTCCGCAAAGGTCGCGTACCACGCTATATCCGTTTTTTTCGGCATGTTCCTGGATGGCGGCACCTACGTCTCCCAACCGTGCCCAAGGTTGTGCAGTGGCGATACCTATTTCCATACATTCTTTGGTGACTTGTACCAGCCGACGCATTTCCGGACTGACTTCTCCAATCATAAACATGCGCGAAGCATCCGAAAAATATCCTTTGTATATGGTAGAAACATCTACATTTATGATGTCTCCACTTCGTAGAATTTCGTCTTTGCTCGGTATTCCGTGACACACTACATCGTTGATGCTTGTGCAAACACTCTTGGGAAAACCCTCATAATTGAGTGGAGCCGGAATGGCCCCGTGACTGGTAGTAAAATCATAAACCATGCGATCGATCTCTTCGGTGGACATCCCTTCGCGGATATTTTCGGATATGTAATCCAGCAAGGCGGTGTTGATTTTGGCGCTTTCGCGTATACCTTCCAACTGTTCCGGTGTACGGAGTACTTTTCTGGGAGGAAGTTTTAAGCCCTGTTTTCTATATTTCTGTATTTTATCTTCTATCTCGTCCGGGTAATTGGAAGGGGTGAACCGGAAGCCCTTGATAAACTTTTTCATTGTTTCTATAAATTTTGTCTTTCAATCTATAGCACAAAGGTAGAGAATAAATGTTAGTAATTGAAATGCAGACGTATCATTTATTTTTCACCGGATTGATTCTACCTAAATCGTATTATTGTGGAATTCGAGTAGATAGGAATTTTCCCGAAGTTGTCAATTTGATAAGTATAGGAAAAGTGTCCTTAGAACCGGAAAAATCTGCATAGTTTGAAGAAATATGTAATATGTAAGCTAAAGTATTGTATGTCAGTTATATATTAGATGTGTCGTATCGGTGGAAAAGTCGTTTTTTCTTCGTATAAAGAATTAATATTAATGTACTGTTAAAAGCGTATTCTTGTGGATAAAGAATGCATTCTTTAGTTTTAAAAAATATATTCTTTGTCTGACGGAAAATGGTATATGGAAAAAGCCGTTAACAATGTTAAAATAGAAATAGAGATCAATCAGGACCAAGCAAAAATAATAATGAGAAAACGGTGATAGACATCAAGGGATAAAATAGAAATACGCTTTTTTATGTTTAGCAACATTGTTGCTATATTATTTCATGAAATGTATCTTTATTTTGAAATAAAATCTTTCCTTTGCGTGGAAAATAAATGAAACAGAATTATGCGTATATATTTAAGAACCACTCCGAATGATGTTATTGTTCCTTTCGATTATCAGCAGAAGATAGTCGGTACGATACATAAATGGCTTGGTAATAATGAGATACATGATAAAATCTCTTTGTATTCTTTTTCTTGGCTTTTAGGTGGAAATATGATTGTGGATAAAGGTTATAACTTTTCAAAAGGTGCCACTCTTTTTATCAGCTTTTATGAGAACAAATATCTCAAGGTGTTGATAGATACAATTTTGTCGGACCCTAAGATGTTCTGTGGGCTTTCGGTGAAAGAGGTTACGTTCGAACGGGAACCGGCGTTTACGGAAGAACCTGCTTTTTTCAGGCTCGCTACCCCGATTTTTATTAAACGGTTGATAGAAGAAAATGGAAAGAAGGAGCAGAAATTCTATTTTTATGATGATCGGGAGAGCAATGACCTGATAACGGAAACACTGAAACATAAAATGCGGGAAGCCGGATTACCCGATGATGATACTTTAAAAGTGGAATTTGACTTAAGCTATATGAATAAGAAAAAGAAATTGGTGACGATACACGGTATAAAGAATAAAGCCAGTATGTGTCCGGTGATTATTCATGGCCGTCCGGAAAGTAAACTGTTTGCATGGACAGTAGGATTGGGTAATGGAACAGGTATATCTTTGGGAGCTGTTATATAATTCCTATTGTTATAATATTGTAGAAGCTTACTTGTAGCGACAAGTGGTGAAGCCTTGGTTCTTCGGGACCGAGGCTTTCTTTTTACATACTCTTTGATTGTTCATTTCTTCTTTGTATGTTTGCGGTATTAAAAATAAACAGTATGTTTGATTTATCTAAAATATATGTAGGTGGTTCTTTCTATTTTAGTTCTGGTGATAATTTAAAAACTAAATGTAAAGAGGCTAAAGTACCTAATGATTGTTGTGGTGTTTACATTGTGTATGCTTGTTGTGAAAATGAAGAGAGTATTGTTTATATAGGGAGTTCTGGACATATGAAGGATGGCAGACTGGTACATCGTCAGGGTGGTTTGGAAAGAAGAATTTACGGAAAACAACAGAAGGTTTCAAGAGGTATATTGTGGCCTAAGAAGATGCGTGAATTATCTATTAATAAACTTAGGATATGCTGGTATAACACAGGAGACGATAACCCATTGATTGTTGAATATTGCTTGATTTTGGAGTATCTTGTTCGTAATAAAAGACTCCCTGCTTGGAATAATGAACTAAAATTGGACAGTCGGCTAAAGAATGACCTTGAGATATTCATAAAGGATAATAATATAGAATTTCTAAAGATAGCATCAACTCAATAAAATCAATATTTTTTCGCCTCGACTTCCGTTGGGGGGGTACTATATTATTTGCTGGATCAGTATTGATTAGTATTTTTATACTGGTTTTAATCATTAATATTAACCTTCCATTTGGAAAGTCTGGTATTATAGAATGCTTCTGTGACGGATTTAGAGTATCCTATTGTACATATGAAAATGGACGCTTGTCAATGGGATACTCCAAAATCATGGGGAGGAGGAGTTTTTAAGGATAAAAGAACCATTAAGATAAAGTATGATGCGACTACAGGAGATGGAGATAAGATAGTAGTTACTCCTATTGGATATGGTGGTGTCTTGGGAAATTCAAAAACAATAAAGATTAAAAGAGAAATACCTCCTTCATCTCCTTTTGATGGTATTATAAAGAATGTAACAATAACATCTAATAAGACCTATGAACATTCTAATATAAGTGTTGAGAATGTGACAATTAAAAATGGAGCAAATGTAGTGATGAACGGTTATAAATCAGTTCGAATAATTCCTAGCTTTACAGCAGAATTGGGTAGTACTGTGAAGATATATAATGGAATTGAAACTACTTTCTGCCGCATGTGATGGCCATGACGGTTCTCGTATTAATTGTACCGTTATGGAATTGAAATATCTTAATTTATTCTAATCCGTTTTAATTTGTTCGTTTTCAGTAGTGTATCAACTATATTATTATATGAAATTGAATCATGTGAACCGTAATTTTGTTGGAACAGAGTGTTGTATGTTAATAGCACTACCATGAAATGAGATTTTATAGATATTAAATGAAAGGGTGATCTACATCACATTGTGAGCGCTTTAAATACCGGTTCTGCCTTTTGTATTTCTGATTCAAATCCAAACCAGTATCCTGCTTGTCCTTCTTGATTGGCGGGCAGGAAACATAAGCGTAATGTCTCTTTGTACTTGCCATAAATGGTTATCCACGTTTCGGGAGGGATTTGTCGTTTCGTTTTTACTTTTTCTGCCGGAAGTTTCTTTAGTGACATGCCCGCTTCTATCCAAGCAATGCTGACCTGTGTCTGATAGGCCGGATAATTTTGCTTACAGAATTCATACAAAATCAATCCTCTTTTTTCCAAGCTCAGTGGTTGGTCTATCAAGCCGATTTGCATAAGGTGATCCAGAAAATGATGCAAGAAATGTTCGTTTTCCAACATCAGTGTCCGAGTGATGTTTTGCCAGGTAGGAGTATTATAAAAGCCATCCAGTAAGCGCGAGAGCACACGGGCTGTTTGTAATTCGTCTACACTGATTTCTCTTGTTTGTAGGACTTCGTAGGGAGGAAGAGGAGCATATTGAATGCCGAGTTCTTCGGCTCTTCGCCGCATTTCCGTTCCGGGAAGCAATTTCAATGATTCCAGTTGAATCTCTCCTGCACCGTATTCAGCCAGAGTATGTATGTCTTCGAAAATTTCAGAAAGATGATATAGAGGCAATCCGGCAATGAGATCGGCATGAGTCTCCATATTGTGCAAAGAACATAGATATTTCAATCCGTCTAAAGCATCGGATAAGCGTCCCATTCTACGGCTCTGTTCCAGTACTGGTTCGCGCAAACTTTGGATACCGGCTTCCAAGTGTAGCAAACCTTTAGGAAGTCCGGCCAGTTCTTTTTTCAATTCTTCGGAAAGTAAAGCGGGATGTATTTCCAGATGAAAACAAATATCCGGTGAAAACTCAAGAAACAGGTTTAGTAGTTCTTTGGCCCGCTTGTTGTTGTAGTTGAACGTACGGTCGAGTACACGGACATTCTTTATTCCATGTCGGTGAATTTCCACCAAGCGTTCACGGATTGTTTCTATCGGAAGCGTTCGTACCGGCTTCTCTCCACCGCTTACACAGAAAGCGCAAGTATTGAAACATCCTCGTGTGGTCTCTAATTGTACGAATGGTTTGCTCCAGTTAAAGAAACTGCTCTTTTCCGGCGGGATGAGATGAGCAAAGTTCATTACACGGGCAATACCGTTGTCGTGATACAGATTTTTCTTGTCGAGGTAGCATAGTCCAGTGACTGTATCCCATTGTTCCGGTTGATCTTGATATTGCAACCATTGGGGAAATACTTCTTCACCTTCTCCCCGGAATACACAATCGACGAAAGGTTTTTTACGCAGAAAGTCTTCATTGTCTCCTAAAAATTCCGGACCTCCCAGAACGATGCGGCAATAAGGTAGCAATGCTTTGGCTCTTGAGAGAATGTGTAACAGTTGCTCATGATTGAATAACCAGTTGGTTGCTGCTATAATATCCGGATGGTGATGATAGATACTGTTTGTCACCATTCCTACGTTTTCATTGATGGTAGCTGAAACGATTTCCCATTCAAAGGAGTCGTTGGTAGCCATCTGTGCATGTAGTGCCGGTAGCGCCAATGAAGAGTGAGCATAAGAACTGTTTAAGTCGAGCCAAAGAATTTTCATGTAAAAAGTTTAACGTTTATGGCTGCAAAGATAAGAAAAAGCAAGCTTTATTTACATACAGTAGATTAAAAACGCTATATTTGTCGATGTATTATTAACAAAAAAGTATAAGAATATGAAAAGATTAAACTGTACAAGATTGGCATTGTTATTATTGATATTAGTGCTTGGCTTAGGAGCTTGCGGTGACGATATTTATTACACGGACGATTATTTGCGTAACAGCGATGAAAAGTTATGTAATAAAATATGGACGGAAAAGTATGAAACTGATAATGATACGGAGTACTGTGTGCATCAATTGGAATTTACTCCAGACAGAAGTGGACAGGAAAGATTTGAATATTATCGGTTGGGGGAGTCGCTTCCTGCGCGTACTCTGACTTATACTCTTAGTTGGGAATGGATAGATCAGGAAATGGAAGGGATTAAGCTTAACTATGGTGCAGGCAAAGTACATTATTTTGAGAATGTTTGGGTGCGCCAGAATTATCTTTCCGGTAAATTGGATGGAGTTGAGGTGACATTTAGAAAGGAATAGGAAAAGAATATGAAAGTATTGAATCACATAAAACTGTTACTGGTATTGACGGTGGCTATTTTGAGTTTCTCATCTTGTGAACAAGATGACGAATCAATTTATTACTATATTATAGATCGTACTTGTGTGGGCGATCTGGGATTTACAGATGGATTTTATCCTTTGGAGAGTGGTGTCACTTTTAAAGGAGACGATTATGCCGTCGATAGGCAATATTATTACCCGGAAAATTATGGTGGACGTGAGTTTAGTACACTAACTCTTACGTGGTGGATAGACATGGGAACTTTGTATCTGGATTATGGGCGGGATTATCCTATGTTGGAAATAAGAGGTGTATATGTCAATGGTCGATTTTTGAACGGAGAACTTTATGCCAATGGCGTTTATGAATTTAGTGTCTCTTTGGAAATGGATAGTTAAAATTGTATTTTGGATACGAATACACCAAAAGATATTCTACAATATATATAATGCCCCGTAGCACATATTGCTACGGGGCATTATATATATTGGTATTTTCTTTACCCCTTAACATCTTATTTTTTCAGAAACAGTTTCTTGAATGCCGGCGGATATGTAGTTTCGAATTCCATCAATTCGTTGGTCACCGGATGATAGAAGCAGAGTTTGAATGCATGAAGGGCAAGGCGTCCGATAGGATTCGGAGTGTTTTCTCCGCCGTATCTACCGTCACCAATGATAGGATGTCCTAAGTCTTGCATGTGTACACGAATCTGATTCTTGCGTCCTGTTTCCAGATCCAATTCCATCAATGAATATCCGTTAGCACGTTTGATTGTGTGATAATGAGTGATTGATTTCGAACCGCCGTCATCATATTTGCTGGAGCTTACGTAGAGTGTACGATCGGTCAACCAAGAGGTTACCGTTCCATGATCTTTTTCCATTTCGCCGGCAACTACTGCTACGTAGCGACGGTCTGTCACGATATCATGCCAATATTCACGTAAGGTATGCTGTGTCTTTTCATCTTTGGCAAACATCATCAATCCCGAAGTGTCCCTGTCCAGACGATGTACGATATATATACGGTGGTGCTTTCCTGAACGTTGCACATACTCGTTGAGAATGGTATATGCCGTACGTTCTTTCTGTCTTTCCGTATTGACGGACAATAGTCCTTCCATTTTCTCCACCACGATGATATAGGCATCCTCGTAGACGATCTTTAGCAAACGGTTACTGAATTCTTTCCGGCCTTTGTCCTTGCTGATTTCTATTTTCATGCCCGGTTGCAACGGAAAATTGAATTGTGTGGTGATGACCTTATCAACGTATACGATACGTTTACTCAACAATGATTTCAACTTTGTACGGCTGGCATCCGGCATTTTGCTGGCAAGGAACTCCATCAGTTCCATAGGCTCTTTCACCGTATATCCCGTATATTGTGCTTTGGCTTTTTCGGCTGCACTTCTTTTTGGTTTTTTCTCTTTAGCCATATTTTCTCTTTTATCTGAGTTCGAGTAAAACGACATTCTCAACATGGTGTGTATGTGGGAACATATCGACTGGTTGTACTGCTTTTACTTTGTATTTCACGTCCAGCAACTGTAAGTCACGCGCTTGTGTGGCCGGATTACAACTGACATATACAATTCGTTTTGGTTCGGCAAAAAGGATAACATCTACTACATCTTGATGCATTCCGGCACGTGGAGGGTCAGTAATGATAACATCCGGACGACCATATTCATTGATGAATTCTTGGGTCAGCATGTCTTTCATGTCTCCGGCAAAGAATAGGGTATTGTCTATTCCATTGATTTCGGCATTCACTTTGGCGTCTTCTATGGCTTCGGGTACATACTCGATACCGATCACTTGGCGAGCTTGGCGGGACACGAAGTTGGCAATGGTTCCCGTACCCGTATAAAGGTCGTACACCAATTCGTTTCCTGTCAGTCCGGCAAAATCACGGGCTATCTTATACAGATTGTATGCTTGTTCGGAGTTGGTCTGGTAGAATGATTTCGGACCGACTTTGAAGCGCAATCCTTCCATTTCTTCGAAAATGTGGTCATTACCTTTAAAAACGTAGACATCCAGATCATTGATGGTGTCATTGCATTTATTATTAATAATATATAGCAGAGAAGTAATTTCCGGGAATGTGTCTGCCACGTATTGCAGCAGTTGCTTAAAGAGCGTCATTTCACTGTCTTCTACGATCTTGCAGATAATAATAACCATTAGCTCACCCGTAGAAGAGGTACGGATAATCATATTGCGAAGCATGCCTTCTTGCGAGCGCAGATTGATGAAAGAGTAGTTGTGCTCGTAAGCATAATCACGTACCGCATTACGGATACGGTTGGATATATCATTCTGTAACCAGCATTTCTCAATAGCCAGCACCTTGTCGAATGCTCCGGGAATGTGGAATCCTACAGCATTCATCTGGTCGTATTTCACTTCTTGTTTTACTTCTTCGTATGTGAGCCAGCGTTTGTCCGAGAAGGTAAATTCCAATTTATTCCGATAGAATTCGGTTTTGGCGGAACCCAATATCGGAGAAATTTCCGGCAGTTCGATTTTTCCGATTCTTCTCAGGTTATCTTCCACTTGTTTCTGCTTGTATTTGATTTGTTCTGCATAGGGAAGCACTTGCCACTTACAACCACCGCATATGCCATAGTGCTGGCAGAAAGGAACGGCACGTGTTGAAGAATATTCGTGGAAATTCACAGCTTCTGCTTCGGCATATTTGTTCTTTTTGCGTTTGATTTGCAGATCTACCACATCACCCGGTACTACATAAGGAACAAAAATCACCAGGTCGTTTACTTTTGCTATGGCTTTTCCTTCGGCAGCCACATCCGTAATTGTTACCTTCTCTAATAAGGGAAGTTCTTTTTTCTTTCTTGCCACTTTTACACCAATCTAATAAATTATTTCGCAAAAATAGGTATTTTTTCGGGATTTCTCTCTATCAGATGAAATAATAAAGATTGCAATGTCGAAATTGCATTTTAATAGAAACTTTTTTCATGAAAAGTTTTCTGGTTTGTGAAATATACTTAGATTTGCGAACAGAAAAAATCACAATTAGATAACTTTAAATGCATATTATGGACAAAAAAAGAGTTTATACCTTTGGAAATGGCCAGGCGGAAGGCAAGGCTGGTATGAGAAATCTATTGGGTGGTAAAGGTGCCAATCTTGCAGAAATGAATCTTATCGGGGTTCCTGTTCCTCCCGGATTTACAATCACAACAGACGTTTGTACCGAATATTATGAATTGGGACAAGATAAAGTCGTAGCTCTCCTAAAAGACGAAGTAGAAAAAGCCATTGCAAATGTAGAAGTACTGATGAAGTCGAAATTCGGCGATATCGAAAATCCTCTGCTCGTTTCGGTCCGTTCCGGAGCGCGTGCTTCTATGCCGGGTATGATGGATACTATTTTGAATTTGGGCTTAAATGATGAGGTGGTGGAAGGATTGACCCGCAAAACCGGTAATGCCCGTTTTGCATGGGACTCTTATCGTCGTTTCGTACAAATGTATGGCGATGTGGTATTGGGCATGAAACCTGTGAATAAGGAGGATGTCGATCCGTTTGAAGCTATCATTGAAGAGGTGAAACATGCTAAAGGTGTGAAATTGGACAATCAGCTTGAAGTAGAAGACCTCAAGGAACTGGTGAAGCGCTTTAAGGCTGCTGTAAAAGAACAGACAGGAAAAGATTTTCCGACATGTGCCTATGAACAACTTTGGGGAGCTATTTGTGCCGTATTTAATTCATGGATGAACGAACGTGCCATTCTTTATCGTAAAATGGAAGGTATTCCTGATGAATGGGGGACTGCCGTTTCTGTACAGGCAATGGTATTTGGTAATATGGGCGATACTTCTGCTACCGGTGTTTGCTTCTCACGCGATGCTGCTACGGGTGAAGACCTGTTCAATGGCGAATATCTGATTAATGCACAGGGCGAAGATGTGGTGGCCGGTATCCGTACTCCGCAACAGATTACTAAAATAGGGTCTCAGCGTTGGGCTGTATTGGCCGGTGTGACAGAAGAAGTACGCGCCGCTCAATTTCCTTCTATGGAAGAGGCTATGCCCGAAATCTACAAACAACTGGATGCATTACAGACTAAACTTGAAAATCATTACCGCGACATGCAGGATATGGAGTTTACTGTACAGGAAGGTAAATTGTGGTTCCTGCAAACCCGTAACGGCAAACGTACCGGTGCGGCTATGGTGAAAATTGCCATGGATTTGCTCCATCAGGGAATGATTGACGAAAAGACCGCTCTAATGCGTGTTGAACCCAATAAGCTGGATGAGCTTCTTCACCCGGTATTCGATAAAAATGCTTTGAAACAGGCGAAAGTGCTGACTCGCGGACTTCCCGCTTCTCCGGGTGCTGCAACCGGACAGATTGTATTCTTTGCTGATGATGCTGCCGAATGGGCTGCCGGAGGTAAGAAAGTAGTAATGGTACGTGTGGAGACTTCTCCCGAAGACCTTGCCGGTATGGCTGTTGCACAGGGTATCTTGACTGCTCGCGGTGGTATGACTTCTCACGCTGCCGTAGTAGCACGTGGTATGGGTAAATGTTGTGTTTCCGGTGCCGGTGCTTTGAATATCGATTATAAGGCACGCACGGTAGAAGTAGACGGTGTTCTGTTAAAAGAAGGCGATTATATCTCGTTGAACGGTAGTACGGGTGAAGTTTATCAAGGTAAAGTAGAAACGAAAGCTGCCGAGCTTTCCGGTGATTTTGCCGAATTGATGGCTTTGGCCGATAAATATACGAAACTTCAGGTACGTACTAATGCCGATACTCCGCATGATGCAAAAGTAGCCCGTGATTTTGGTGCTGTGGGAATCGGTCTTTGTCGTACGGAACATATGTTCTTCGAAGGTGAGAAGATTAAAGCAATGCGTGAGATGATTCTGGCTGAGAACGCGGATGGACGTCGTAAAGCGTTGGCTAAAATTCTTCCGTACCAGCAAGCGGATTTTAAAGGAATCTTTAAGGCAATGGCTGGTTGTCCGGTGACTGTTCGTCTGCTCGATCCTCCTTTGCACGAGTTCGTTCCGCACGATTTGAAAGGACAACAGGAAATGGCAGATACAATGGGGGTAAGCTTGCAATATATCCAACAGCGTGTAGAATCGCTTTGCGAACATAATCCGATGTTGGGTCACCGCGGTTGTCGTTTGGGTAATACTTATCCGGAAATCACTCAGATGCAGACTCGTGCCATTCTTGGTGCTGCTCTCGAATTAAAGAAAGAAGGTGTCGAGACACATCCGGAAATCATGGTACCGTTGACCGGTATCCTTTATGAATTCAAGCAGCAGGAAGACGTGATTCGTGCTGAGGCTGAAAAACTCTTTGCAGAGGTTGGTGATCGTATTGATTATAAGGTAGGTACGATGATTGAGATTCCACGTGCTGCTTTGACAGCCGATCGCATTGCTTCTTCAGCCGAGTTCTTCTCATTTGGTACGAATGACTTAACACAGATGACATTCGGTTATTCTCGTGATGATATTGCTTCTTTCCTTCCGGTTTATCTGGAAAAGAAGATTCTGAAAGTAGACCCATTCCAAGTGCTCGACCAAAACGGTGTAGGCCAGTTGGTTCGTATGGCTACGGAAAAGGGGCGTGCGGTTCGTCCGGATTTGAAATGTGGTATTTGCGGTGAACATGGTGGTGAACCTTCATCTGTGAAGTTCTGCCATAGAGTAGGATTGAACTATGTAAGTTGTTCTCCATTCCGTGTACCCATTGCGAGACTTGCAGCGGCACAGGCCGCATTGGAAGATTGATAATTATCGTTTATAATTATATCTTGGAGAGGGAAGCCATTAAAAACGGCTTCCCTTTTTTATTTATCTATTTCGAAGTTTTATAAAAAACTAACTAAAATATTGTTTAGTCAAAACTCTTGTTATATCTTTGCGCCCCGAAATAAATAGACACATGAACTTGCCTATTTTATGTTTAACCTAAAATCCGCAAGCAATCTCAATGGCAA
>NZ_HF990994.1:37404-44688 GCF_000432295.1 Bacteroides sp. CAG:189 | reverse complement strand
GCGCAGCCTGCTTCTCACATCTCAATTCTCACATCTCAATTCTCCCCATTTTCATTCTCCCATCTCCCATCTTTTTCCTTTCCGCATAATATTGCACCGATCAGACCGTTATATATTAATAAATCAGTTTTATATGCAATTTATTGATATTCGCCGTATTAAGGTTATATTGGTTATCTCTGCTGTTATTATAGCAGTAGCTTCTTTGTATTTTTCTCATCGGCTGGTAAAGGATCTTTCGATGGAAGAGCGACTTAAGATGGAGGTGTGGGCAGAAGCAATGCGTGCTTTCAGTGTTGCTGATGAGAATGTGGATCTTAATTTGGTTTTGAAAGTATTGAATGCCAATAATACGATTCCGGTGATTGTGTCCGATGCTGAAGGGAATATTCAGACTTATCGTAATATAGAGATTGCCTCTAATGATTCGGTTGCTTTTCTGTATAAACAGTTGGAGCGCTTTAAACAGAATGGAAGTGTGATCCGGATTAATTTATCATCCGGAAGTGATTATAATGATGTCTATTATCAGGATTCTTTGATGCTGACGCGTCTTTCCGTTTATCCTTATGTACAGTTAGGGGTCGTGCTTATTTTTGTTCTGGTAGCTATATTTGCTTTACTCAGTTCAAAGAAGGCCGAACAGAATAAAGTATGGGTCGGTCTGTCCAAAGAGACGGCTCATCAGTTGGGAACACCTATTTCTTCTCTGATGGCTTGGACGGAATTATTGAAGAGTGCATATCCTTCGGACAATTTGATTCCTTGCATGACTGAGGATGTCGCTCGTTTACAAATGATAGCCAATCGCTTTTCCAAGATCGGTTCTGCTCCGGAAATGGAGCAGGTAGATTTGGGGAAATTGTTAAAAGAAGTAACTGAATATATGGCGCGCCGCACTTCGAATAAAGTAGAGATTATTACCCATTTACCTGAAAATGCTATTATTATTCCTTTGAATGCTTCACTGTTCGGGTGGGTAATAGAAAATTTGTGCAAGAATGCGATAGATGCCATGGATGGGGTTGGAAAAATAACAGTGTCCGTCATAGAGTCTGCTACTCGTTGGTATATCGATGTGGAGGATACGGGGAAAGGAATTATTAAAAGTAAACATCAAACTATTTTTACACCTGGTTATACGACGAAAAAGAGAGGCTGGGGACTGGGATTGTCATTGGCCCGTAGAATTGTAGAAGAGTATCATTCAGGGCGTATTTTTGTAAAACAGTCGGAGCTAAATAAAGGTACAGTATTTAGAATAGAACTTAAAAAGTGAATATTTACTGATAATTTGTGTGTTATGAGGATTATTATTTGTATCTTTGTCGCCCGAATTCTGTCCATCTTTTTGTTCTTGTTGGGAAAATGAAAGATGAAGAACAGGATATTTAGGCTTTTTTTGTACCTTTGCAACAATTAAAAAAGTGAAGCTTTGGGAAAGTTTGATAAATACAAAATAGACTTGAAAGGAATGCAGTCGGATTCAGTGAAATATGAATTT
Source organism: Bacteroides sp. CAG:189 (assembly GCF_000432295.1). Lineage (NCBI taxonomy): Bacteria > Pseudomonadati > Bacteroidota > Bacteroidia > Bacteroidales > Bacteroidaceae > Bacteroides > Bacteroides sp. CAG:189. The sequence continues at coordinate 43,184 of NZ_HF990994.1, read as the reverse complement.
GTACTGGATAATCTGTATTTCGCTCATATTGATGGCCCTGAGGTTCAGAAAGGTAAGGTTAACGTAGAGTTGACTGTAAAAAGAACATCTCGTGCTTTTGAATTGAGCTTCCAAACCGATGGAGTGGTATGGGTGCCTTGTGATCGTTGTTTGGATGAAATGGAGCAACCTGTAAGTTCTTCTGATAAACTGATGGTCAAGTTTGGCCATGAATATGCGGAAGAGGGTGACAACTTGATTGTGATTCCTGAAGAAGAAGGGGAGATCAATGTTGCATGGTTTATGTATGAATTTATAGCTTTGTCTATTCCGATGAAGCATGTGCATGCTCCTGGAAAATGTAATAAGACAATGACCAGCAAGCTAAGCAAGCATTTGAGAACGAATGCTGACGAAGATGGAGATGAGACGTTTGAAGTGGCCGGTGATGATATCGTAGTAGAAGAAGCCGAGGAACAAACAGATCCCCGATGGAATGAATTAAAAAAAATATTAGATAATAATTAAAGTTTAAAGAAAAATGGCACATCCTAAGAGAAGACAATCAAAAACAAGAACAGCGAAGAGAAGAACTCATGATAAAGCTGTGGCTCCGACATTGGCTATTTGCCCGAATTGTGGAGAATGGCATGTTTATCACACTGTATGTGGAGCTTGCGGATACTACAGAGGTAAACTCGCAATCGAAAAAGAAGCAGCTGTATAATTGTAGTACAGTCTGAATAGACTTATACTTAATCAGACAGCCAGAGAGCATTGCTCTCCGGCTGCTTTAAGTATTAGAAGTATTGCTAAATTAAAATTGAATTGATGGAAAAAATAAATGCAGTAATCACAGGAGTCGGTGGATATGTACCTGATTATGTCTTGACAAATGACGAGATATCGAAAATGGTAGATACTAATGACGAGTGGATTATGACCCGTATCGGGGTAAGAGAAAGACGAATCCTGAATGAAGAGGGATTAGGCACCTCTTATATGGCCCGTAAGGCTTGCCGGCAATTAATGAAGAAAACCGGTGCTAATCCTGACGACATTGATTTGGTTGTTGTTGCTACTACTACTCCAGACTATCACTTCCCTTCCACAGCTTCTATTCTTTGCGATAAACTCGGACTTAAAAATGCATTTGCTTTTGATTTGCAAGCGGCCTGTAGCGGCTTCTTGTTTTTGTTGGAAACGGCTGCTAATTTTATCCGTTCGGGAAGATACAAGAAAATCATTATTGTAGGTGCAGACAAGATGTCATCGATGGTGGACTACACAGAACGTGCTACATGTCCTATTTTTGGCGATGGTGCGGCTGCTTTTATGGTAGAGCCTACTACTGAAGATGTGGGTATCATGGATGCTCTTTTGAGAACCGATGGTAAAGGCTTGCCTTTTCTGCATATGAAAGCTGGTGGATCGGTGTGTCCTCCTTCTTATTTTACGGTGGATAATCACATGCATTATATCTATCAGGAAGGTAGGACTGTATTCAAATATGCAGTTTCTAACATGTCGGATAGCTGTGCGGCGATTGCAGAACGTAATAATTTGAATAAAGATAGTATCGACTGGGTGGTTCCTCATCAGGCTAATATGCGTATTATCGATGCGGTGGCCCATCGTTTGGAACTTCCAATAGAAAAGGTATTGGTAAATATCGACAGATATGGTAATACCAGTGCGGGTACTTTACCGCTTTGTATCTGGGATTTCGAAGATAAACTCAAGAAAGGTGATAACCTGATCTTTACAGCATTCGGCGCAGGATTTACCTGGGGAGCTGTTTATGTAAAGTGGGGTTATGACGGAAAGAAGGAATAGTAACAGACGTTACTGATATATAACACATAAAACGCATCTTATTTCGATTCGATGCGTTTTTTTGTCTAAATCAATAAATGAAAGGCGATGCATAAAGCAGGTTTTGTAAACATAGTAGGTAATCCGAATGTCGGGAAGTCGACATTGATGAATGTGTTGGTAGGTGAACGGGTTTCAATAGCGACTTTTAAAGCACAGACCACTCGTCACCGTATTATGGGGATTTATAATACGGATGATATGCAAATTGTTTTTTCCGATACTCCGGGAGTTTTGAAGCCGAACTATAAGTTGCAGGAGTCGATGCTGAACTTTTCTACATCCGCACTGACGGATGCGGATATTCTGCTTTATGTAACGGATGTGATAGAGACTCCTGACAAAAATAACGAGTTTATTGAGAAAGTACGTAAAATGACCGTACCGGTACTTTTGCTTATTAACAAGATAGACCTTACCGATCAGGAAAAACTGATTCAGTTAGTGGAAGAGTGGAAAGCGTTGCTTCCACAGGCCGAAATTATTCCTATCTCGGCAGCTTCGAAGTTCAATATTGATTACGTAATGAAACGTGTGAAGGAGTTGCTTCCGGATTCTCCACCCTATTTTGAAAAAGATCAATGGACCGATAAGCCCGCACGTTTCTTCGTGAACGAAATTATTCGTGAGAAAATTCTGTTGTACTATGATAAGGAGATACCCTACTCGGTAGAAGTGGTTGTGGAGCAATTCAAAGAAGAGGCGAAGATGATACATATCCATGCTGTAATTTACGTCGAGCGTGATTCGCAAAAGGGAATTATTATCGGGAAACAGGGAAAAGCGCTGAAGAAGGTGGCTACGGAGGCTCGTCGTGATTTGGAACGGTTCTTTGGGAAGACGATCTTTTTGGAGACTTATGTGAAAGTGGATAAAGACTGGCGTAGTTCGGATAAGGAATTACGTAATTTCGGTTATCAGTTAGATTAAGAATATATTCATACGACTGTGATAGTCGCAAAAACAACGTGTAAACTATGGGAAATTTAGTTGCAATTGTTGGACGTCCTAATGTGGGAAAGTCGACTTTATTTAATCGCTTGACTAAAACTCGTCAGGCAATCGTAAATGACGAAGCGGGGACGACCCGTGACAGACAATACGGCAAGTCGGAATGGCTGGGCCGTGAGTTCTCTGTAGTTGATACCGGCGGGTGGGTAGTCAATTCGGATGACATTTTTGAAGAGGAGATTCGCAAACAGGTATTAATGGCGGTAGACGAAGCCGATGTAATTCTGTTTGTGGTGGATGTGATGAATGGGGTTACTGATCTGGATATGCAGGTTGCTGCTATTTTGCGGCGTGCAAAGAGTCCCGTAATTATGGTAGCCAATAAGACGGACAATCATGAATTGAGATATAATGCTCCCGAATTTTATAGCTTGGGATTGGGAGATCCATACTGTATTTCTGCCATAAGCGGTAGCGGTACGGGTGATTTGATGGACTTGATTGTCAGCAAGTTCAAGAAAGAATCAGAGGAAATCCTGGATGATGATATTCCCCGTTTTGCTGTGGTCGGACGTCCGAATGCCGGAAAATCGTCTATCGTTAATGCTTTTATCGGTGAAGAGCGGAATATTGTGACTGAAATAGCAGGTACTACGCGTGACTCTATTTATACCCGGTATAATAAATTCGGTTTTGATTTTTATCTGGTTGATACGGCGGGTATCCGTAAGAAAAATAAAGTGAATGAGGATTTGGAGTATTACTCGGTGGTTCGTTCCATTCGTTCTATTGAGAATGCAGACGTATGTATCTTGATGGTGGATGCCACCCGTGGTATCGAGAGTCAGGATTTGAATATATTTTCTTTGATCCAGAAGAACCAGAAGGGACTTGTGGTAGTTGTGAACAAATGGGATTTGGTAGAAGATAAAACGGCAAAGGTGATGAAGACTTTTGAAGAGGCTATCCGTTCACGTTTTGCTCCTTTTGTGGATTTTCCTATTGTCTTTGCTTCCGCATTGACTAAGCAACGTATCCTGAAAGTATTGGAAGAGGCTCGTGTTGTTTACGAAAACCGGACGATAAAGATTCCTACTGCACGTTTGAATGAAGAGATGCTTCCGTTGATAGAAGCTTATCCCCCCCCCTCGGTTAAAGGCAAATACATAAAAATTAAATATATAACCCAGCTTCCTAATACGCAGGTGCCTTCTTTTGTCTTTTTTGCCAATCTGCCGCAATATGTGAAGGAACCATACAAACGTTTCCTTGAAAATAAAATGCGTGAGAAATGGAATCTGACCGGAACACCTATAAATATCTATATTCGTCAGAAATGATGTGAAATAAGTAGGACGAGGACTTCGTTTTTTGAACGATAATATTTATATTTGTCAGAGACTAAGCAACAGACAATTCATATTATGGTAGAGAAAGCGGAGATTTTGTTGGTTGATGATCATGCGCTGATCCTGGAAGGGATTTGTCAGATTTTAAAACGAATCCCTGAAGTGGTTGTAGCAGATGCAGTGACAACGGGTAAGGAGGCTGTCGGGCTGATTGCAGCGCGTGATTATGATATTTATATTTTGGATGTCGGTTTACCCGATATGTCCGGATTTGAATTGATAGAGATGATTCGTGAAATCAATGAGGATGCACGTATAATCATCAATACAATGCATGAGGAAATTTGGTATATCAACAGGCTTATTCGCCTGGGAGTGAATGCTGTGACTCTGAAGGCTTCGGAGTCCGTTGAAATAGGAAAGGCTGTAAAGAGTGTGTTGCGGGGAGTAGCATATACTTGTCCGCGATTTGAGGGCATACGGCAGAAACTGAGTAATGCTTCGTCACAAATACACCCTAAGGATATTCCCACCAAGCGTGAGCTTGAAGTTTTGCAAGCAGTCTCCGAGGGATTTTGCACGCATGAAATTGCTTCGCGGTTGCAGATTACGGAGAATACGGTTGAAACATTTCGTAAAAGGCTGATTCAAAAATTTGAGGCAAAGAATGCGATTGATATGGTGGTGAAAGCAATGGCGCTGGGGTGGATAAAAGTTGTGTAGAAAGAAATTTTTTCTTCTGTCACGGTTTTCGGTGATGTTTTTGTGCAACTTTTCGTCTACCTTTGAGGCGGTAATTGAAATAACTCTCTCTTACAGTTTCGTGAAGAATAAAAAAGAGGACAGTCAATATGTCGTGATGATATATGTCAATTCTATTAACTGGTTTTTACAATAAAAGGGCGTACTCGATAAAAAGAGTGCGCCCTTTGTTCCTTTTCGATGGAGGGGGAGGATCTATTAGATCAACCTTCTAAATTTTGTATTTCCACATCTTTTACTTTACGGAGCAGGTCGGAAGCAAATATAAAGTTATTCAACAACTTGTTAGTGGAAGTGAAAATATCATCTTTTGTACCTTCCCATTCTTTTCTTCCTTCGTAGATATAAATAATCTTTTCTCCGATTCCTAACACGGAGTTCATGTCGTGCGTATTGATGATTGTCGTCATGTTGTATTCTCGCGTGATGTCGTGTATAAGATCATCGATCACTAACGAAGTTTTAGGATCGAGTCCGGAGTTCGGTTCATCACAAAACAGGTACTGCGGATTGAGTGCGATGGCCCGTGCAATCGCTACTCGTTTCTGCATACCTCCACTGATCTCTCCCGGAAACTTATCTTTGGCTTCTGTCAGATTCACACGGTCGAGACAGAACATGGCCCGTTTGGTGCGGTCTCGTAATGTATCGTTACTGAACATGTTCAATGGAAACATTACGTTGTCCAATACAGACATGGAGTCGAACAGGGCAGCACTTTGAAATATCATTCCCATCTCTCTGCGCAGCATTTTCTTCTCTTTTTTACCCATCGCCAGGAAGTTGCGATGGTCGTATAGCAATTCTCCTTTTTCGGGAATCAGCAGCCCGACGATGCATTTCATCAGTACCGTTTTTCCTGAA
>NZ_HF990994.1:15574-37371 GCF_000432295.1 Bacteroides sp. CAG:189 | reverse complement strand
ACCGCTCTGGCCGATAATCAGATTGGTTTTTCCATTCTCAAAAGTAGCATTGATGTCTTTCAATACCGCTTTGTCTTCGAATGATTTATAGAGTCCTTTTACTTCAATCATCCCATTAAAAGTTTAGTTAATACCAGATCGGCAAATAAGATTAATACACTACTGGATACGACAGAATCCGTAGATGCTTTTCCGACTTCTATCGAACCTCCTTCTACCATATAGCCAAAGAAAGAGGACACGCTGGCAATAATAAAGGCGAAAAATAGTGATTTGATAATACCACACCACACGAACCATTCCACGAACATGTATTGCAAACCGTATTCCAGATCGGTAGCTGTCATAATCCCTCCAAACCAGCAAGTGGCGAAAGCACCGATGATACCGGCAAAAATACTGAATGTCACTAAGATAGGAATGGTGGTAACCATAGCAGCTATTTTAGGAAGTATCAGATAGTTGGCGGAGTTGACTCCCATTATTTCAAGGGCGTCGATCTGTTGGGTAACGCGCATGGTACCTAATTCCGATGCAATATTGGATCCTACTTTTCCGGCAAGAATCAAACACATGATGGAGGATGAGAATTCCAGTAACAGAATTTCACGCGTTACGTAACCCACTGTCCAACGGGGCATCCAAGGGCTTTCGATATTGAGTTTGATTTGTATGGTAATTACCGCACCGATGAAAAATGAAATCAGCAGTACGATTCCGATGGAATTCACTCCTAACTGTTCTATCTCGTTGAGATATTGCCGGAAGAACATCCGCATGCGTTCGGGTCGTGAGAATGTACGTCCCATCAGCATCATATATCTTCCGACGGTTCTTAATGCTTTGATCATAACTTCGTATATTTGTCTGCAAATGTACGTTTTTTCAGCTTATTTTTGCTACATTTGCCGCAAAATAACAAAGATATGGAAGAAAGCAAGATGGTGCTTCGTACGGAAGACCTAGTGAAGAAGTACGGTAAGAGAACTGTGGTTAGCCATGTATCCATCAATGTGAAGCAGGGCGAAATCGTAGGTTTACTGGGACCGAACGGTGCTGGTAAGACTACTTCATTTTATATGACTGTAGGACTGATTACCCCTAATGAAGGCCGTATCTTTTTGGATGATCTTGAAATTACAAAATATCCGGTATATAAACGTGCACAGACCGGTATCGGCTACTTGGCACAAGAAGCTTCTGTGTTTCGGCAGATGAGTGTGGAAGACAATATTGCTTCTGTGCTCGAGATGACCAATAAACCTAAAGAATACCAGAAGGAAAAGCTGGAAAGCCTGATTGCCGAATTCCGGTTGCAAAAAGTACGAAAGAATAAGGGAAATCAATTATCCGGTGGTGAACGTCGCCGTACGGAGATTGCCCGTTGTCTGGCTATCGATCCGAAATTTATCATGCTGGATGAACCTTTTGCCGGTGTAGACCCTATTGCGGTGGAGGATATCCAGCAGATTGTCTGGAAGTTGAAAGACAAAAATATCGGTATTCTTATTACCGACCATAATGTGCAGGAGACATTAAGCATTACCGATCGTGCTTACCTTTTGTTTGAAGGAAAAATTCTTTTTCAGGGAACTCCTGAAGAACTTGCAGAAAATAAGATTGTGCGGGAAAAATATCTTAGTAATAGTTTTGTTCTCCGGCGTAAGGACTTTCAATTGGAAAAGGACTAAATTCTGTTTTATCGGGCATATCTCAGATAAATCATGTCGATACATTGTTCGCCATTATCTTCGAAGATAGGTTCGGGATAGTTATCGACGAAGAAGTTTTTGATAATATGTGATTCGACAAAGCCGCATTTCCGATAGAAATCCAATTGGTAAAATTCCTTTCCGGGGATGCCTGTACTTCCCGTACCAACGATAATATTCGGAATTTCTCTATAATGCTCGACAATAAAACTCATCATTCGACTGGCATATCCCCGGCGTAGATAATCGGGATGGGTTGCCAGGTTTTTTATTTCTGCCGTCTCTTTGTCTGATACCACAACGGTTACACATACAGGTATTTCTTCCAGTTGCATAATATATAAATGCCCTCTGCCAAGGTAATGCTGTATCATATCAACCGACGGGTCTGCTATGAGCAACAGATTCAGATAGTCTTCTTTGTTTTCTTTTATCTCACGGATACTTATGTTGGCTTGGTGTTTCATGTTTGACTGGAAGGTATGTAAAAAGAACCTTCCGATTGTTCGGAGGATCGGAAGGTTACTTTGAATTTCTTTTAGTTAGAGTTTAGGTTTAGCTTCCTTTACCACCATGGTGCGTCCGTGATATTCTGCACCATTTAATTCGGCAATGGCTTTTGAGGCTGCAGCATCGTCTTCCATTTCAATGAAAGCGAAACCTTTGGATCTGCCTGTTTCGCGATCCATGATAACTTTTACTGAAGAGACTGTCCCGTAATCTTCCATAACTTGTTGCAAATCTGCTTCCTTAACACGGTAGTTAAGGTTTCCAACATAAATGTTCATAGTGAAAAAGATAAAAATAAATAATGAAATAAAAACTCTCGGGAAGATGACTGATAATAAAAAGATTAAAACGACAGAGAGTTTACATATACGTTTTTGGACGAGGTAAAAACTTGCAATAGAAATCAAGAAACTAATACATCATCATTCCTGTACAAAGAAAAGCATAAAAAATGAAAATACACTTGTTTTTCTTTAGTTTTCTAACATTTCTGTAGTGATTTTATGATTTATGTATGTGATTGATACGTTGTTGTAATATAAAAGTATGATTCATTTCGTTTCATAAAGAATAATTCTTTCGCGTTTTTTTGATAATTGAAAGATTAGCACTAATTTTGCACCCTCATTTGAGTATAGAATAAAGTATAAATCAAATAAATAATTGTCAGAATGAACGTTTCATTTCAAAACATTGACAAAGTAAGCGGCTTGCTTACCGTAAAGCTGGAAAAGGCTGATTATCAGGAAAAAGTAGATAAATCGTTGAAGACATTCCGTCAGAAGGCGCAGATTCCGGGATTCCGTAAAGGGATGGTTCCTATGAGTCTGGTAAAGAAGATGTATGGTAAATCGGTTATTGCCGAAGAGGTGAATAAGCTTCTTTCAGAAAAAGTATACGATTACATTAAGAGTAATAATGTGAATATGCTGGGTGAACCGTTGCCAAATGAAGAAAAACAACAGGTGATTGATTTCGACACCATGGAAGAATTCGAATTTGTATTCGATATTGCTTTGGCACCGGAATTTAAAGCAGAAGTAAGCAATACGGATAAGGTTGACTACTACACAATCGAAGTTACGGATGAGATGGTGGAAAATCAGGTAAAGGCTTATACTCAACGTAACGGTAAATATGATCAGGTTTCAGCTTATGAGGATAATGATATGCTGAAAGGTTTGATTGCCGAATTGGATGAAAATGGTAACACTAAAGAAGGCGGCATTCAGGTAGAAGGTGCTGTATTGATGCCTTCTTATATGAAGAATGAGGAGCAGAAAGCTATTTTTGCCAATGCCAAGGTGAATGATGTATTGGTATTTAATCCGAATGCGGCTTATGACGGTCATGATGCAGAAATCGCTTCCTTGCTGAAAATTGAAAAAGAAGCTGCTGCTGAAATGAAATCTAACTTTAGTTTTCAGGTAGAAGAAATTACTCGTTTTGTTCCGGGTGATTTGAATCAAGAACTTTTTGACCAGGTATTTGGCAAAGATGCCGTGAAGACTGAGGAAGAATTCCGTGCGAAAGTAAAAGAAGGAATTGCTGCACAGTTTGTTGCTGATAGCGATTATAAATTTTTGATCGATGCTCGTAAGATGTTGATGGAAAAGGTTGGTAAACTCGAATTCCCGGATGCATTATTGAAACGTATCATGCTTCTCAATAATAAGGAGAAAGGTGAAGAATTTGTAGCAGAAAACTATGAAAAGAGCGTAGAAGAGCTGACATGGCACTTGATTAAGGAGCAGTTGGTTAAAGACAATGAGATCAAAGTAGAGCAGGAAGATGTTATCAATATGGCAAAAGATGCTACAAAAGCTCAGTTTGCTCAGTATGGTATGATGACTGTGCCTGAAGATATTCTTGAAAACTATGCTCAGGAAATGCTGAAGAAGAAAGAAAATGTAGACGGTTTAGTAGGTCGTGTAGTGGAAGCTAAGTTAGCTACAGCGCTGAAAGCTAAGGTGACATTGAATAATAAAACCGTTTCAATGGAAGAATTTAACAAAATGTTCGAATAGTACTTCCCTTGTGGAAAGAACATAGGATCATAGGAGCACAGAGTTTTTATAAAATTATAACTCTGTGTTTTTTTTGTCTCTGTGTTCTTTTTTGTTTCTTTGCAGTTACATTATAAATAAAAAAGAAAGGAACTTGAAAATGGATGATTTTAGAAAATACGCTACCAAGCATTTAGGAATGAATGGTTTGATGCTGGACGATGTGATTAAATCGCAAGCAGGGTATTTAAATCCTTATATTCTTGAAGAAAGACAACTCAACGTGACACAACTCGATGTGTTTTCACGTTTGATGATGGACCGCATTATTTTTTTAGGCACTCAGATTGATGATTATACTGCAAATACATTGCAGGCACAGCTGCTATATCTGGATTCGGTAGATCCGGGTAAGGACATTTCTATTTATATCAATTCTCCGGGCGGATCGGTGTATGCCGGATTGGGCATTTATGATACTATGCAGTTCATCTCGAGCGATGTGGCTACCATTTGCACGGGGATGGCGGCATCGATGGCTGCTGTTTTGTTAGTAGCGGGTGCTGAGGGAAAGCGTTCGGCATTGAAGCACTCTCGTGTGATGATCCATCAACCGATGGGAGGCGCGCAAGGCCAAGCTTCGGACATTGAAATCACTGCCCGTGAAATTCAAAAATTGAAAAAAGAACTTTATACTATCATTGCCGATCATTCTCATACTGATTTTGATAAGGTGTGGGCCGATTCGGACCGAGATTATTGGATGACTGCTGAAGAAGCCAAAGAATACGGTATGGTAGACGAAGTGTTGATTAAGAAATAAAAATGGCAGAATCGAAAACGAATAAAAAAAGATGCAGTTTCTGTGGTCGAACGGAAAATGAGGTCGGTTTCTTGATTACGGGAATGAACGGCTATATTTGCGATAGCTGTGCTACGCAAGCTTATGAGATAACCCAGGAAGCTCTTGGAGTAGGGAAAAAGACGACAGGAACTACAAAATTAAACTTGAAAGAACTACCTAAGCCGGTAGAGATAAAGACTTTTCTGGATCAGTATGTGATTGGGCAGGACGATGCAAAGCGATTTTTGTCTGTATCGGTATACAACCACTATAAACGGCTTTTGCAAAAGGATAGCGGTGATGATGTAGAGATTGAAAAATCAAATATCATCATGGTAGGAAGTACGGGAACAGGTAAAACATTGTTGGCGCGTACCATTGCAAAGTTGTTGCACGTACCGTTTACTATTGTAGATGCCACGGTATTGACGGAAGCCGGTTATGTGGGTGAAGACATTGAGAGTATTTTGACTCGTTTGCTTCAGGTTGCTGATTATAATGTGCCCGAAGCCGAACAAGGAATTGTCTTTATCGATGAAATTGATAAGATTGCACGTAAAGGTGATAATCCTTCCATCACTCGTGACGTTAGCGGTGAAGGTGTTCAACAAGGACTGTTGAAACTGTTGGAAGGATCTGTTGTGAATGTGCCGCCACAAGGTGGCCGTAAGCATCCCGATCAAAAAATGATTCCGGTGAACACGAAAAACATTCTGTTTATTTGTGGCGGTGCTTTTGACGGCATTGAAAAGAAAATTGCCCAGCGACTGAATACGCATGTGGTAGGTTACAGCGCTTCACGAAAGACAGCTACTATCGATAAAAATAACATGATGCAATATATTGCACCGCAAGACTTGAAATCGTTCGGACTGATTCCTGAAATTATCGGACGCTTGCCGGTGCTGACTTATCTGAATCCATTGGATCGGGATGCGCTTCGTGCGATTTTGACTGAACCGAAAAATTCCATTATCCGGCAATATGTCAAACTGTTTGAGATGGATGGCGTTAAACTGACATTCCAGAACGAAGTATTTGAATATATTGTCGATAAGGCGGTTGAGTATAAGCTCGGTGCACGCGGATTGCGTTCTATCGTGGAGACAATCATGATGGATGTTATGTTTGAGATTCCTTCGGAAAATGCAAAAGAGTACGAAGTGACATTGGATTATGCAAAACAACAACTGGAAAAAGCAAATCTTGCGAGGTTGCAAACTGCTTAAAATCAAAAGGTAAGAGGTATAGGATGATTTATTTCTATTTTTTCTTGAAAAATATTAATCGGATTATGCTTGATATTTAAGAAGTTGTTTATAACTTTGTTAGAGCTCTTTTACAAAAGGGACTCTAAAGTAAAATCATGAACTGAATAAAACAACCTATTTAAAGATGGCAGGGAAGATTAATTTGACAGACCAGCTGAAACAGTATTTCGGGTTTGATAAATTTAAGGGAAATCAGGAAGCGATCATTCAGAACTTGCTCGATGGGAGAGACACTTTTGTGCTGATGCCTACGGGAGGAGGGAAGTCTCTGTGCTATCAGTTACCTTCTCTTTTGATGGAAGGTACGGGGATTGTTATTTCTCCGTTGATTGCACTGATGAAGAACCAAGTGGATGCTATGCGCAATTTTAGTGAAGAAGACGGTATTGCCCATTTTATCAATTCTTCATTAAATAAAGGTGCGATAGACCAAGTGAAGGCTGATATCCTTGCCGGAAAAACAAAATTGCTATACGTAGCTCCGGAATCATTGACGAAAGAAGAGAATGTTGAATTTCTGCGATCGGTTAAGATTTCGTTCTATGCAGTAGATGAGGCTCACTGTATTTCGGAATGGGGGCATGACTTCCGTCCGGAGTATCGGCGAATACGTCCCATTATTAATGAAATAGGGAAGGCGCCTCTTATAGCACTTACTGCTACGGCAACTCCGAAGGTACAACATGATATTCAGAAAAATCTGGGCATGGTTGATGCGCAAATATTTAAGTCGTCATTTAATCGTCCGAATTTGTATTATGAGGTACGTCCTAAAACTGCAAATATCGACAGGGATATCATTAAGTTTATTCGGAATAATCCGGAGAAGTCCGGTATTATTTATTGTCTGAGCCGTAAGAAGGTGGAGGAACTTGCTGAAATACTTCAAGCTAACGGTATTAATGCAAGGGCATATCATGCAGGAATGGATTCTGCTACGAGAACTCAGAATCAGGATGATTTTCTGATGGAGAAGATCGATGTGATTGTGGCAACCATTGCTTTTGGTATGGGTATTGATAAACCGGATGTGAGGTACGTAATACATTACGATATACCGAAAAGCCTGGAAGGATATTATCAAGAGACAGGACGTGCCGGCAGAGACGGTGGTGAAGGCCGGTGTATTACCTTTTATACAAACAAGGACCTGCAGAAACTGGAAAAGTTCATGCAGGGAAAGCCAGTGGCAGAGCAGGAAATAGGTAAGCAGCTTTTATTGGAGACTGCTGCATATGCCGAATCATCTGTTTGCCGTCGTAAGACTTTATTGCATTACTTCGGTGAGGAGTATTTGGAAGATAATTGTGGAAATTGTGACAACTGTTTAAACCCTAAAAAACAAGTGGAGGCTCAAGAATTATTGTGTGCTGTGATTGAAGCGATCATAGCGGTAAAAGAAAACTTTAAAGCAGATTATATAATAGATATTTTACAGGGAAGGGAAACTTCCGAAGTACAGGCACATTTACACGAAGATTTGGAAGTGTTCGGTTCCGGTATGGGAGAGGAAGATAAGACTTGGAATGCCGTGATCCGTCAAGCGTTGATAGCCGGATATCTGAGCAAGGATGTGGAGAATTATGGCCTGTTGAAAGTAACAGAGGATGGACACGCATTCTTGAAGAAACCAAAGTCGTTCAAGATAACCGAAGACAACGACTTCGAAGAAGTAGAGGAAGAAACTCCGGCCCGTGGTGGAGGATCTTGTGCGGTAGACCCTGCGCTTTATTCTATGCTTAAGGATTTGAGAAAGAAGCTGTCAAAGAAACTGGAGGTACCGCCTTATGTGATTTTTCAGGATCCTTCTTTAGAAGCGATGGCTACGATTTATCCGGTGACGCTTGAAGAATTACAGAATATTCCGGGAGTCGGTGCAGGAAAGGCCAAACGTTATGGTGAAGAGTTCTGTAAGCTGATTAAGCGTCATTGCGAGGAAAACGAGATTGAACGTCCCGAAGATTTGCGTGTACGTACGGTAGCCAATAAATCTAAGTTAAAAGTTTCTATTATCCAAGCTATCGACCGTAAAGTAGCTTTGGACGATATCGCATTGTCAAAAGGAATAGAATTCGGAGAATTATTGGATGAGGTAGAAGCAATCGTTTATTCGGGTACAAAACTGAATATAGATTATTTCCTTGATGAAATTATGGATGAGGATCATATGCTTGATATCTATGATTATTTCAAAGAATCAACTACCGATAAGATAGATGATGCGCTCGATGAGTTGGGTGATGATTTTGCGGAAGAAGAGGTTCGCTTGGTTCGTATTAAATTTATATCAGAAATGGCTAATTAAAAAGAGGTAGAGTTCATTTTGGGATAAATAATAGTGGGATGTGTTTATAAAGACACGTCCCTTTTTTATATGTATGCGTAGGACCTGACCCTCTCCAGTCAGGCTTTTGTTTGGATCAATAGGATAAAACTGAGCGGGACTGTTGTAAAGTTGATTGCTCGTTGACAATTTAATCTGATCCTATTAGAAGAATCCTCTTGCCGATTGGCAAGGGGATTTTTTTATTTCTATCCTTGTCTGTATTGAATAAAAACTGTATATTTGCACGCAATAAATTTTAAACGCATAGCCCTATGTCATTTATTGCTGATAAGATTGTAATGGATGGATTAACGTATGACGACGTTTTGTTAATCCCTGCTTATTCCGAAGTTTTACCACGTACTGTCGAGCTCTCGACAAAGTTTTCAAAAAACATTGAGTTAAAAATTCCTTTTGTGACCGCTGCTATGGATACGGTTACAGAAGCCAAAATGGCTATTGCAATAGCCCGTGAGGGAGGAATTGGCGTTATTCATAAAAATATGTCAATTAAAGAACAGGCCAAGCAAGTCGCTACGGTTAAACGTGCCGAAAATGGTATGATTTACGATCCGGTGACTATTAAAAAAGGCTCCACTGTTCGTGATGCCCTTGCTTTGATGGCTGAATATAAGATTGGCGGTATTCCGGTAGTAGATGACAATAGATATCTTGTTGGAATTGTAACGAATCGTGACCTTCGTTTTGAACGTGATATGAACAAGCGTATCGATGAGGTGATGACAAAAGATAATCTGGTTACCACTAATCAGTCTACTGATCTGGAAGCGGCTGCACAAATCTTGCAAAAACATAAGATAGAGAAGCTCCCGGTGGTTGATAAAGACAATAAACTGATCGGTCTGGTAACTTATAAGGATATAACCAAGGCGAAAGATAAACCAATGGCTTGCAAAGATTCTAAAGGGCGTTTGCGTGTGGCTGCGGGTGTGGGAGTGACTGCGGATACAATGGAACGTATGCAGGCTTTGGTGGATGCAGGAGTAGATGCTATCGTGATCGATACGGCTCACGGACATTCAAAATTCGTAATTGAAAAGCTGAAAGAAGCAAAAAGTTGTTTCCCGGATATTGATATTATAGTTGGTAACATTGCTACCGGTGAGGCTGCCAAGGCATTGGTCGATGCGGGTGCCGACGGGGTAAAAGTAGGGATCGGACCGGGATCTATCTGTACGACTCGTGTAGTGGCCGGTGTAGGAGTACCTCAACTGTCTGCTGTCTATGATGTAGCAAAAGCATTGAAAGGTACCGGGGTTCCTCTGATTGCAGATGGCGGATTGCGTTATTCGGGTGATGTGGTGAAGGCGCTTGCTGCCGGCGGGTATTCTGTAATGATCGGTTCTTTGGTAGCAGGAACAGAGGAAAGTCCGGGTGAGACGATCATTTTCAATGGCCGTAAATTTAAATCGTATCGGGGTATGGGGTCGTTGGAAGCGATGGAAAACGGGTCGAAAGATCGTTATTTCCAAAGTGGTGAGGCGGATGTGAAGAAGCTCGTACCGGAAGGTATCGCCGCTCGTGTTCCCTATAAAGGTACTTTATATGAAGTCATTTATCAACTGACCGGAGGTTTGCGTGCCGGAATGGGATATTGTGGCGCACAGAATATTGAGAAATTGCATGAAGCAAAATTTACCCGCATTACCAATGCCGGAGTAATGGAAAGTCATCCGCACGATGTGACTATTACAAGCGAATCGCCTAATTATAGTCGCCCGGAATAAGATATATCTACCGGTTAAAATAAATCAAGTCTGCCTTTAATTATGCGTTGTCATATTTTGAAGGCAGACTTTTTAATTTTAGGGCGATACAATTTTTCCTCTCTTTCAGCGTTTAATAAAACGTATGTATGTAAATGAAACTTTGTTATGAAAAGAAATCTGGTTTTATTGCTAACTTGCCTGTTCGGGCTTTCAGCTTTTGCACAAGAAGATCCGGTGTTGATGCGGATTAATGGGAAAGATATTACTCGTTCCGAATTTGAATATATCTATAATAAAAACAATTCTCTGAATGAGTTGGAAGCTAAGAGCTTAAATGAATACGTTGATCTTTTCATCAACTTTAAGTTGAAAGTGGCGGCTGCCGAAGCCGCCGGAATTGACACGACCCGTGCCTTTCGCGAAGAATTGAATGGCTATCGTCGCCAATTGGCAAAATCATATTTGACGGATGAAGAAGCTGATGAAGCATATGCACGTCAGTTTTATGATAAAATGAAAGCGGATTCACGTGCGGGGCACGTACAGGTCATGCATATTTTTAAGTATCTGCCGCAAACATCTCCGAAATCGTTGGTGAGCGAAACCGAAGCCCGAATGGACTCTCTATATCAGGTTTTATCCGCTAATCCGGATGCGGATTTTGCATCTTATGTCAGCCAGTTCTCTGATGATAAAAATCCGTTCTGGGTGGGTTTTCTTCAAACGCCGGAAGAGTTTGAGGATGTAGTTTTTTCTATGAAAAGCGGAGAAATCTCCAAACCGTTCTTTACTCCCCAAGGTATGCATATTGTTAAAGTACTTGACCGGAAAGAATTGGCTCCTTTTGCAGAAATAAAAGAGGAGATCAGCCGGCGTCTGGCACGCAAGTTTGGTATTGATAAAGGAACGGAGGCATTGGTTGAAAAGTTGAAGGGTGAATATAATTATCAACCGAACAATGAAGCTTTGCAGGAGTTACAGGCAAAAGGGGAGACGGAGAAACCTCTTTTTACATTGGATAACCATACGTATACCGGTGCTGATTTTAAACGTTTCGCCGCTTCATATCCCAGAAGTTTAAAAATGCAGTTGGAAGCATTTACAGTGAAGTCGGTGCTTGATTATGAGAATAGCCGTTTGGAAGAAAAGTATCCGGCTTTCCGCCTTTTGATGCAGGAGTATAAAGAAGGGATGTTGCTGTTCGAAATCAGCAACCGTGAAGTTTGGGAACGCGCTGTGGCCGACGAAGCCGGACAGGCTGCTTATTTTACTTCTCATAAATCGGATTATAATTACAAAGAACCGCGTTATAAAGGTGTTGTGGTACATTGTGCCGACAAAAAGATGGCTAAAGAAATAAAGAAGCTCATAAAAAAGCTTCCGGAGAAGGTATGGGCTGACACCATTGCCAAGACATATAATGATTCGGTAGCAGAAATTGTGAAGGTAGAGGAAGGCCTGTTTGCGAAAGGTGACAATAAATATGTAGATAAACTGGTGTTTAAAACCGGTAGCTTCGAACCTTTGGAGTCTTATCCTTTTACTACTGTTTTTGGTGAAAAACGAAAAGGACCGGATAGTTATACCGAGGTGCGCGGGCCGCTTGCCGCCGATTATCAAAATTTCCTTGAATCGCTTTGGGTGAAGCGTTTACGTGATGAAAGTAAGGTTGAAATTAACCAAGAGGTTTTAAAAACAGTTAATAACCACTGATATAACCGATTATTGCATTATCTTCGTACCTTGAATATAAGTATAAATTCAGTTGACAATGCGAATAACGGGCCTCTTGCTGGTTTCTCTTTTTTTCTGTGCGGCGTGTACGGACAGTCATGATCATAGGGGGAAAACTCCTTTGGTAGAGGTTAATGGAAACTTTTTATACAAAGAAGACCTGCAATCCGTGCTTCCTGCAGGATTGTCAAAAGATGACAGTTTGCTTTTCGCCGAGCGCTATATACGGGATTGGGCGGAAGATCTTTTACTGTATGAGAAAGCACAGAATAACATCCCCGATAACGAAGAGATCGAAAAGTTGGTAGGAAACTACCGGAGGGCCTTGATTATGCATACTTATCAGCAAGAACTGATTGGGCAGAGACTTTCCAACGAGATCCCGGAACAGGAACTTGCAGAATATTACGAGAAAAACAAAGAACTTTTTAAACTGGATCGTCCTTTAGTGAAAGGATTGTTTATTAAAGTGCCTTTAACTGCTCCTCAAATTGCCAATGTTCGAAAATGGTATAAGTCCGATGCACAGGAAGCTGTGGAACATCTGGAAAAATACAGTTTTCAGAATGCAGTGAAATATGAATACTTTTACAATAAGTGGGTGCCACTGAGTGAAGTGCTGGATATGATTCCTTTGCAAACAGAAATGCCGGAAGAATATGTCAGTAAGAATCGTCATGTGGAATTGAAAGATACTGCCTTTCATTACTTTCTCAATGTGACTGATTATCGGGCGATAGGAGAAGAAGAACCTTATGAGTTTGCTATGTCGGAGGTGAAAGATATGCTTGTCAATATAAAACAAGTCGATTTTATGCGTCGGGTGAAAGATGACTTGTATAAGCAGGCTATAGACAAGAAAAAGATTATATATAATTATTAAATACAAAGAATGAAGAAGTTTGTAAACTTTAGATTTGTTGTTTTATTTGTGCTGGTAATACTGGCTGACACGGCGATGTACGGACAGGACAATGTGATTGACGAAGTAGTTTGGGTTGTAGGCGACGAGGCTATTCTGAAATCAGAAGTAGAAGAAGCGCGCTTGAGTGCCTTGTATGACGGACGTAAAATAGACGGTGATCCTTATTGTGTGATCCCGGAAGAATTGGCCGTACAAAAACTGTTTTTACATCAGGCGCGTCTTGATAGTATCGAGGTTCCCGAAAGTGAAGTTATTCAACGAGTGGACGCGATGACCAACCATTGGATACAAATGTTGGGCTCGAGGGAAAAGATGGAAGAATACTTTTTTGAACAGCAGAACAAAACTCCGTCTCAGATACGTGAAACTCTTCGTGAAAATGCGCGCGAGGGACTTACCGTACAGAAGATGCAGCAAAAACTTGTGGGAGATATTAAAGTAACTCCTTCCGAAGTACGTCGTTATTTCAAAGATCTTCCTCAGGATAGTATCCCTTATGTTCCTACACAAGTAGAGGTACAGATTATTACTTTGCAGCCTAAAATTCCTATTACTGAAATAGAAGATGTGAAGAGACGGTTGCGTGAGTATACCGATCGCGTGAATAAGGGCGAAACGGAATTCTCTACTTTGGCCCGTATGTATTCTGAAGACCGTGGTTCTGCCATGAGAGGGGGTGAGACCGATTTTATGGGTAAGGGAATGATGGATCCGGCTTATGCTGCTGTCGCTTTTAGTTTGCAGGATCCTAAAAAGGTATCTAAGATTGTGGAGTCGGAATATGGTTTCCATATCATACAGTTAATAGAGAAACGTGGTGATCGTGTAAATACCCGTCATATATTGTTGCGTCCTAAAGTTTCTGAGAAAGAGCTGATAGAGGCTTGTGGGCGTCTGGACTCTATTGCAGATGATATTCGTGCCGGTAAATTTCCTTTTGACGATGCGGCTGCCGCACTTTCTCATGACAAGGATACGCGTAATAATCACGGATTGATGGTAAACACCAACTCCAATGATGCCATGGCTACTTCCAAGTTTGAAATGCAGGAGTTGCCGCAGGATGTAGCAAAAGTAGTGGATAAACTGAACGTTGGTGAGATTTCGAAAGCTTTTACGATGGTCAACGAGAAAGATGGAAAAGAAATCTGTGCTATTGTGAAGTTAAAGACCCGTATCAACGGTCATAAGGCAACCATTACGGAAGATTATCAGAATCTGAAAGAGATCGTAATCGCTAAACGCCGGGATGAGATGCTGCATAAATGGATTTTGGAAAAGCAGAAACATACTTATGTGCGTATTAATGACAACTGGAAAAACTGCGATTTCAAATATCCGGGTTGGATTAAGGATTAATGAGAGCGAATAGTGTCTTTTTTAAAAGCGTCCTCACAGGGGTGATATGTTTGTTTGGAGCATATTTCCTTTGGGCTCAGGATCAGAAGCCTCAACAGAAATCTCAGAAGAAAAAGACGAAAGTGGATCTTCTTCATGCAGACGAGGGTAGAGCTGATAAGATGGCGCGTCCGGACGTACAGGTACTTATCGGTTCGGTAAAGTTGCGCCATGACAGTATGTATATGTACTGTGACAGTGCATTGATTTATGAAAATACGAATTCTGTCGAGGCTTTTAATAATGTACGTATGGAGCAGGGAGATACGCTGTTTATCTATGGTGATTATTTATATTATGATGGAATCTCCCAACTGGCCCAACTGCGTGAGAATGTTAAAATGATCAATCGTAATACGACTTTGCTTACTGATAGTCTGAATTACGATCGTATTTATGATTTAGGATATTATTTTGAAGGGGGTACATTGATGGACGAAGAGAATGTACTGACTTCCGACTGGGGTGAATACAGCCCGTCTACCAAACAATCCGTTTTCAATCATGATGTGAAGTTGGTTAATCCGAAGTTTATTCTGACTTCGGATACATTGAAATATAATACCGTATCTAAAATAGCTACCATTTTGGGACCATCTGAGATTGTAAGCGATCAGAATCATATCTTTTCAGAACGGGGCGTTTATAATACTTTGACCGGGCAAGCCGAGTTGTTGGACCGTTCCATATTGACCAATCAGGGAAAGCGAATGACCGGTGACAGTTTATTCTATGATCGTAAATTGGGATATGGTGAGGCTTTCGATAATGTGGTGATGAACGACAGTATCAATCGTAATATGCTGACGGGAGATTACTGCTTTTACAATGAGCTGACCGATAGTGCCTTTGCTACAAAGCGAGCGGTGGCTATCGACTATTCTCAGGGCGATAGTCTCTATATGCATGCCGATACTTTAATGATGACTACGTTTTATCTGAATACGGATTCGGTGTTTCGTGAGATGAGAGCTTATCATAAGGTGCGTATGTACCGCACGGATCTGCAGGGCGTTTGCGACTCATTGGTGTATAATTCTAAAGATTCTTGTGTGACAATGTATACCGATCCGATTCTTTGGAATGAAGGTCAGCAACTGTTGGGTGAAGAGATCAAGATCTATTTGAATGATAGCACGATCGATTGGGCGCATATCATCAATCAGGCACTGACGGTGGAGATGAAAGATTCGTTGCATTACAACCAGGTTTCGGGAAAAGAGATCAAGGCCTATTTTGACAGTGGTGAGATGAGGAAAGTAGACGTCATAGCCAATGTGTTGGTAGTCTTTTATCCACAGGAAGAGGATAGCACGATGATTGGCATGAATACCTCTCAAACCAGCTTGCTGACAATGTATCTAAAGGATCGTAAAATGAAGCGTATGGTTATGAGCCCCAAATCGGACGGAGTGCTTTATCCGATGGATCAGATCCCGGCTGATAAAATGAGACTGCCTACATTTGTCTGGTTCGATTACATTCGTCCACAGAATAAAGATGACATATTTGAATGGAGGGGCAAAAAAGCCGGTGAAACATTACGTAAATCTACCCGAAAACCATTAAATTCGCCCAAGCGTGAATTAATTAATATGAAATAGCACTATGGGAATGTTTAATAGCGGTATGAGAAAACCGCGTCGCTTCAATCATCAATACATCTATGTGAACGAGCGGAAAGAAAAGCTCGATAAGATGGAAGAACAGGCCAAACGTGATTTAGGCATGTTGCCTGAGAAGGAATTTTCTCCGGAAGACATTCGGGGGAAATTTGTGGAAGGGACTACGCACCTGAAACGTCGTAAAGAGAGTGGACGCAAACCGGTGCACTTAGGGGTAATTCTCGTAATTATTGCTTTACTGATTTTCCTGTGGCATTATTTGCAAACGGGTAGCTGGAGCTGGGGAGAGTTGTGATTTCTGAATTATGATTTATGGAAGGGGCAGGTTGAAGCATTTTATACCAGTTGCTTGTTCTTGTCGGGGCTACTGACTGCCAAATTCCAACTACCAGCTACTGACTACTAAATTCTAACTACTAAACATTATGAGTGATATCATCCATTTATTGCCCGATTCGGTTGCCAATCAGATAGCGGCCGGTGAGGTAATACAACGTCCGGCATCTGTCATTAAGGAGTTAGTGGAAAATGCGATCGATGCTGAGGCCGGCAATATACATGTATTGGTAACGGATGCCGGTAAAACTTGCATTCAGGTTATTGACGATGGAAAGGGGATGTCTGAAACGGATGCCCGCTTGTCTTTTGAACGCCATGCCACTTCGAAGATACGTGAAGCTTCCGATTTGTTTGCTTTACGTACAATGGGGTTCCGTGGTGAGGCGCTTGCTTCTATTGCGGCCGTTGCGCAGGTGGAGCTTAAAACCCGTCTTGAGAATGAAGAACTGGGTACAAAGCTGGTTATCGCCGGTTCTAAGGTAGAAAGTCAAGAGGCGGTTTCTTGCCCCAAAGGCAGTAACTTTTCCATTAAGAATCTGTTTTTCAATATTCCGGCACGCCGTAAATTCCTGAAAGCCAATTCTACGGAATTGAGCAATATACTCACGGAGTTTGAGCGTATTGCTCTTGTGCATCCGGATGTTGCTTTCTCCCTTTATAGCAATGACTCCGAATTGTTCAATCTTCCGGTAGCCCCGTTGCGGCAGCGTATCCTTGCTGTTTTCGGCAAGAAACTTAACCAGCAGCTATTGAGTGTGGATGTGAATACAACGATGATCAAACTTTCCGGTTATGTTGCTAAGCCGGAAACGGCGCGCAAGAAAGGGGCACATCAGTATTTCTTTGTGAATGGCCGTTATATGCGGCATCCCTATTTCCATAAGGCGGTGATGGAGGCTTATGAACAATTGATCCCGGTAGGTGAGCAGGTTTCTTATTTTCTTTATTTTGAAGTGGATCCTGCCAATATCGATGTGAATATTCATCCGACTAAAACGGAAATTAAATTTGAGAACGAGCAGGCTATCTGGCAGATTGTTTCTGCGGCTGTCAAAGAATCGTTGGGGAAATTCAATGCAGTTCCTTCCATTGATTTTGATACGGAAGACATGCCTGATATTCCGGCTTTTGAACAAAATCTTCCCCCGGCGCCACCGAGGGTACAATATAATTCGGATTTCAATCCTTTTAAAACCTCTTCCTCCGGTGGCGGAAGTATGAGCTATTCCCGTCAGAAAGTAGATTGGGAAGATCTTTATGGCGGATTGGAAAAGGCCAGCAAGATGAATCGTACGACAGTGGAAACGGAAACCGGGCCGGATGATTTCTTTCCGGTCGAAGAGGATATACAGCCGGCTGCTTCGGCTACTTTGTATGCTAATGAACCTATTGTAGAAAAAGGAAACCTCCATTTACAGTTTAAAGGGCGTTTTATTCTTACTTCCGTAAAGTCCGGGTTGATGCTGATCGATCAGCATCGTGCCCATGTGCGGGTATTGTTCGACCGGTATATGCTTCAGATTAAACAGAAACAAGGAATGTCACAAGGAGTTCTTTTTCCGGAGATATTGCAACTACCGGCTTCTGAAGCTGCTGTGCTGCAAGGTATTATGGATGAGCTTTCGGCAGTGGGCTTTGATCTTAGCGATTTAGGAGGAGGAAGCTACGCGATCAATGGTATCCCTTCCGGCATTGAGGGGCTCGATCCGTTGGAATTGGTGCGTAATATGTTGCATACTGCCATGGAAAAGGGAAGTGATGTGAAAGAAGAAATTCAGAATATCTTAGCATTGACATTGGCCCGTGCGGCCGCTATTGTTTATGGGCAAGTACTGACAAATGAAGAAATGATAAGTCTTGTTGATAGTCTTTTTGCCTGTGCAGCTCCCAATTATACTCCGGATGGTAAGGTGGTACTCGCCACTATCAGGGAAGAAGAGATAGAGAAACTTTTTAAATAGCCATGAAATCCTCATGTAACAACTTAGCCGGTTTGAATTTTCCTCTCAAAATAATATGAGCAAAATTTAAACAAGAACTTAAACCGTATGCCAAAAGTTGAACGTAAAACTTTAGGGGTGCAGTTCAAAGTTGTTGCATGAGTGATTCTGATCTATCAGGCATTTTCCTTTAACATTGTTAATCTTCTTTTCCAAGTATTACTTTCTGCTTTGCAAAGAATTAATTTCCTAAGTGTAAGAATACGTATTCTTGTGTGCAAAGAATGCATTTTAACATGGCATTAATATTAATATCTTTTGTCGGAGAATACACATTCCTGTTTTTCTGTTTTCTTTATCTTATCTATTTGATATATATCTGTTTATATCGTCTGTAGTGTTTCCTGTAAAATTATTCTGTGCTGCCGGTCTTCTAAAGATATTTTGTCTGTACTTGTCAATTTGGCTACTATCTTGGATCATGGGCTTCACCTTCCGACTGATGGTGGTTTGCATGAGTATTTATTGAAGACGAAACATAAAAACTCATTTTTTCAAAACCTTTTAGTTCCATTGGTGTTATTTAAACAGTTCAATAGGAAAAAACAATAACCACTTTAACTATTTAGGTATATGAAAAAGATTCTAATGTTGCTGGCTTTTGCCGGCGTAGCAGCCGCATCTTCGGCTCAACAAGTTACTGTTACCGAAACAGAAGTAATAGAGGTGCAGGATAAATATCAAGTATTGACTAATCCGTTCTGGAGCAACTGGTTCTTCTCAATCGGTGGGGGTGCGCAGGTGCTTTACGGAAATGGCGATAATGCAGGAGAATTTAAAGATCGTATCAGTCCTGTCTTGAATGTCGCTGTAGGTAAATGGTTTACTCCCGGATTGGGATTGCGTTTACAGTATAGCGGTCTGCAAGCCAAAGGGTTCTCATATGACAAAACAGCTCCGTATGTAACCGGGAATGAAATGGGCGACGGATATTACAAGCAGAAATTTGACTATATGAATCTGCATGGTGATATCATGTTTAATTTGAACGCTCTTTTTGGCGGTTACAATTCGCATCGCGTTTACGAAATTATTCCTTATTTGGGAGCCGGTTTTACTCATTCTTACACCAAACCTCGCATACATGCATTTACAATGAATGCCGGTTTAATTAACCGTTTCCGTATTTCCAATGCTGTCGATATCAATCTGGAGTTGAGTGCTACCGGATTGGAAGGAAAGTTTGACGGCCAACATGGAGGCAAGCATGATTACGATGGCATTCTCGGTGCTTCTGTCGGCTTGACTTACCACTTTCCGAACCGTGGATTCCAACGTCCGTTCCCGCAGATTATCTCTGAAATGGAATTGAGAAATATGCGCGAGCAGATGAATGCAATGGCTGCTGCTAATCTTGATTTGCAGCAACAGTTACAGGAAGCAGAAAGCCAGCCCACTACTGAGGTGATTGAGCAACAGGTCGTTGTAGATGCCAACATCGCTCCCCGTACCGTATTCTTCCAGATCGGTTCTGCTGAGATTTCTCCGCGTGAGGCAATGAACCTGTCTTATCTGGCTGAACAGATGAAGAAATTCCCGGATACGAAGTATGTCGTGAACGGATATGCCGATTCTGCAACAGGTACTCCTGACTTTAACAAAGAGTTGAGTATGAAACGTGCGCAGGCAGTGGTAAATGTACTGATCAAACAGTACGGAATTGCAGCAGACCGTTTAAGTGTAGATGGCAATGGCGGTGTTGATAAATTCGGCCAGCCGATCTTGAACCGTGTCGTATTGGTGAAGTCCAACAATTAATGGGGTTCTGAAAGAACCTTACAGTAACAGAAAAAGGAGAATGTGTTCGTTTTTTGAACTCATTCTCCTTTTTTGTTTGCGTCTCCGTTTATTCTGTTTATTTCTCTGCTGCAAATTTCTTTACCTGTTCGGCTATCAGGTCTGCATCATCGAAATAGTTAATCTTCATCGCTTTGCGAACATCCGATAATGTATCGGCGGCGGCGGCTCTTGCCACATCACATCCTTGTTTCAGCATATCGTAGATGGCCGGGATGTCTTTTTCGAACTCTTTTCGCCGATTGCGGATCGGTTCCAGTGTCTCTTGCATGATGGCATTTAGGAAGCGTTTCACTTTCACATCTCCCAATCCCCCGCGCTGATAGTGCGCTTTCAGTTCGTTCAAATCCGGATAATCCGGCAGATAGCGTTCAAAGTGTTCCGGGCGGCAGAATGCATCCAGATAAGTAAACACGGTATTACCTTCGATCTTGCCCGGATCTTGTACACGCAAGTGGTCGGGATCGGTAAACATGCTCATCACTTTTTTCTGTATTTCGTCTGCTTCTTCCGAAAGATAGATGCAGTTGCCTAATGATTTACTCATTTTGGCCTTGCCGTCGGTACCCGGAAGGCGAAGGCAAGCCGCATTGTCCGGCAATAAAATTTCCGGTTCTACCAGTGTGTCACCGTAAATGTGATTGAAACGGCGTACAATTTCCCGCGCCTGTTCGATCATCGGTTCCTGATCTTCGCCTACCGGAACAGTTGTTGCACGGAATGCGGTGATATCGGCGGCTTGACTGATGGGATAGGTAAAGAAACCGACCGGAATGCTTGTTTCGAAATTACGCATCTGAATTTCTGTCTTTACGGTCGGGTTGCGTTGCAAACGTGACACGGTAACCAGATCCATGAAGTAAAAACTCAGTTCACATAATTCGGGGATTTGTGATTGAATGAAAATGGTTGCTTTCGTCGGGTCGAGACCGCAGGCCAGATAATCGAGGGCTACCTCGATTACGTTTTGGCGTACCTTTTCCGGATTGTCGATATTGTCGGTCAGAGCTTGTGCATCGGCAATGAATACAAACATTTTTTCATATTGTCCGGCATTTTGCAAGTCTACTCTTCTTTTAAGAGAACCTACGTAGTGGCCGATGTGGAGTCTGCCTGTCGGGCGATCCCCTGTTAATATAATCTTTCCCATTTCTTTATCATTTAATATATTAACTGCAAAGGTACGAATAAAAAACGAATGTCCGAAATGTGTATAGACCGGAAAGCGCGCTCTGATCTTATTATATTCGTGTTCTGAGCTTATTATGTTGAAGACGTCTAAGTATGATAAGCGTTTCACGGTTGTGAGACGTGCATCTCATGATTGAGAGACGATCGTTACACAATTGAGAGATGACCGTCTCATGACTGTGAGACGCTACAAAGAAAAGCGTAGCGTGCAAAGTATTCTGCGTGCTTTTGTTCTCTGCCCGCACCACATCTCTGCCGGATGGAGTTTTCAATCTTTTCTGCCCGATCATATGTTTTTACTTAAAATATTCTTTCCCGAATCTTTTGTATTTATCGAAATAAGTCGTTACTTTGCACAAATTTTAAAAATAGCAATGAGTCAGCAGGAA